>NZ_JAXBME010000021.1 GCF_033963835.1 Cytobacillus sp. IB215665 | reverse complement strand
GTGAATTTTAGTAAGCTCAAATTCACCTCTCTTTATTTTTTTAGCTAGTTATGTCCCAGCCTCTTAACATTATCCTTAACAACTATATGACGAAAATGTAGCTAATCCGATATTGAAATGTTTCCCGTTTTTAACAAACCTTTTTCTTCATCTGTCAATTCCCGATATTCTCCAAGCTCAAGTGATTCATCTAATTTAAGACTTCCCATCTTAAGACGTTTTAAATATGTTACTTTTTTTCCAACAGCCTCAAACATTCGTTTCACTTGATGAAACTTCCCTTCTGTTATCGTTAATTCTATTTCAGAACGAATACCAGATCTTAAAATCGTTAAGTGACCTGGTTTTGTTACATATCCATCATCCAATTGAACACCGTTTTTAAATGCAGTAATATCTTCTTCTGTTACTTCCATATTAATAATTGCATAATACGTCTTCGGTATATGTTTTTTAGGAGATAAGAGCTGATGAGCAAGCTTACCATCATTTGTAATAAGTAGAAGTCCCTCCGTGTCTTTATCAAGTCTTCCAACTGGAAATGGCTCGTATATTACATCCTCAAATTCAAGTAAATCAATCACCGTATCTTGTCTTTCATCCTCAGTTGCAGATATAATCCCTTGAGGTTTATTCATCATTAAATAAATGAACTCTTTATATTCAACTATTTCACCAAGTAAAGAAACTTGTTGTTCATTTGGATTAATATGTGTTTTTGCATCTTTTATAGTCACACCGTCTACTTTGACAGCTCCTGACTTTAATAGTTTCTTTACTTCTTTTCTACTACCATAGCCAACGTTTGCCAACAATTTATCAATTCTCATTTTGACAAACTCCCTCCTGAGATTGTTTCTCTGCTCGCTTATTTTTTTCTTACTTTTATTCCTTACCAACAGCCTGCCTTTTTCGTAAAAATGGTATTCTATTTCCAAGTAAAAGATATAATAATTTTGTACGATAACTTAAATACAAATAACTCGCTCCGCCGGTTATAGCACATATGATTACAATTCCAATCGATAATACTCTGCTACTTTCAGACGATATTCCTAGGCTGGACATGATGAATAATGTAGTGGCAACGACAATGACCATGATAACCGTAAAAACAGTCATTAACATAGTTCTACGTATTACTAAGTGATAACTATAATTAGCATATTTGCGAATAACCCAAAAGTTAAATAGCACACTAACTGCATAGCCTAGCCCTGTACCAATAACAGCTCCGATTTCTCCAAGCTGGATAATAAGAATATAGTTTAAACATAGTTTAACAAAAAGTCCGATTCCTAAACTTATCACCGTAAATTTCTGTTGATTGATTCCCTGCAAAATAGCCGCTGTCACAGAAAAAAGAGCAAATAAAATGGCAACAGGTGCATACCATCGTAATATCTTCCCGCCAATTTCTACATCTTCAAGTCCGAAAAACATGATATATGCTGGATCAGCTAACAGAGATATCCCAATTACAGCTGGGAAAGTTACAAAAAACACAATTTGAAAAGTTTGATTTAAATGTCTTGTTAACAACTGTCCCTTCTGCTCAACAAATGCTTTTGTAATTGTCGGGATTAAAGCTAGCCCAAAGGATACAGCTAAAGATACAGGAATCAATACAAGCTTATGTGTTTGAAACGTTAAAATACCAAAGGCACTTTCAGCAACATCAGCTTTGCCAATTGCCCCCATCGCCCGATTAAATGTAAACATATCTATAGCTTGAAATAGGGGGTTTGCAATACCAACAAAAACAAATGGCGCAGCATATAAAAGGAGCTCTTTATACATATCTGTTAAAGACACTTGTGCTTGCCCTTTTGAATTCGTTAAAGTTTGATTAAGGTGATCCCTTCGTTTATACCAATACCAAATTAATGCCCCCAAACCACCTAGTGCACCAATAAAAGCTCCAAATGTTGCAAAACTTATCGCTACTGTCACACTTTTATCTAATATAACAACCACGATAAATGTACTCATTAGGATAAATAGTATTCTAGCTATTTGCTCAATGACTTGGGAAACGGACGTTGGCCCCATGGATTCATGGCCTTGAAAAAAACCACGAATTAAACTCATCACAGGAACGATTAATAGTGCAAAACTTACAGATCTAATAACGAGAGCCACGTCTTCTTCTGAAAATGTATTCTCACCCTCTGAGATGACAAAAGGAGTAATCAGAGGAGTAATACTATATAATAACAAAAATGATAGGATTCCTGTAATAAGCATAACGATCTTTCCTGATTCGAACAGTCTTCTGCTTACTCCATATTCTCCCATAGCATTATACTTGGCTACATATTTTGAGACTGCTAATGGGACACCAGCTGTAGCTATGCTTAAAAAGATTGTATATGGAACATAAGCATATGAAAACAATGTTGTCCCTTCAGATCCAACAATTGCAGTAAAAGGAATGACGTATAATATACCCAACACCTTGGATAGCATTGTACCTAACGTTAATATAAAAGTACCTCTTAAAAGCTTAGAACTCATATGATCACTATCCTATCATTAAACTTCAAAAAGTAAGATTAGTATAAATACTTATGTATTGTATCATAATGATCACTTTCATGTTGCATTTGTTACAGTTATAATGGTTGGTAGTTTAGAAAAGCTTGTTCCTAGAATCAACTTAAAATCGCTCCACTTTCCAGTGAATCACAGTGGATGCCGTCATCCCTACTTCTTTGACACGCCTGAGGTGTTTTTTGAACCTTCTTTTTGGATAGCTTATGACCTTAAGGGAACAGTGGTTGCTGTGGACAAAGAGGAATAATTTAGACTAAATGATATAACTAGACAATATCAAAACAAGGTTAAAGCAGCTTTGAACAAATAACACATTTCGTATTTAAACATAAGGTTGGTGTAATTTGATGAAATATGATGTAGTTGTAATCGGTGGAGGTCCTTCAGGCTTAATGGCAGCCATTGCAGCAGCAGAACAAAAAAGACGCGTATTATTACTAGATAAAGGAGAAAAGCTTGGCAGAAAGCTAGCAATATCAGGTGGTGGCCGCTGTAATGTAACTAACCGTCTTCCAGTGGATGAATTAATTAAACATATCCCAGGTAATGGCCGTTTTCTCCATAGTGCTTTCTCGATTTATAACAATGAGGATATCATCTCTTTTTTTGAGCGGCTAAAAATACAACTAAAGGAAGAAGACCATGGGAGAATGTTTCCGATAACAGATAATGCTCAATCAGTTGTTCATGCCCTACTTGATGAGCTTAGGCGTTTAAAAGTCCATATAAGAACAAATACACCTGTAAAAAAAGTAATATATGACGATGAAAAAGTAATAGGTGTGGAATTAAAAAATGATGAACTTATCCGTGCTAAAAGTGTAGTAATCGCAGTTGGTGGTAAATCAGTTCCGCATACAGGATCAACTGGGGATGGCTATGCATGGGCAAAAAATGCAGGACATACGATTACCGAACTCTATCCAACAGAAGTGCCAATTACATCTAGTGAACGGTTTATTAAAGAAAAAACATTGCAAGGTCTTTCCTTACGAGATGTTGAATTAAAAGTGGTAAACCCAAAAGGAAAAATTGTCATTGCACATCAAATGGATATGATTTTTACACATTTCGGCATATCGGGTCCAGCTGCACTGCGCTGTAGTCAATTTGTATTGAAGACAATGAAGAAGTTTAACGTGAAAGAAGTTGAGATGCAACTTGACGCACTACCAGGCAAAAATACTGAGCAACTCTTCCAAATGATTCTAACAAGAATGGAGAATGAACCGAAAAAAGCAATTAGGAATGTATTGAAAGGTATCGTGCCAGAAAGATATTTACTATTTTTATTTGATAGGAATAACATTGATCCACAATCAACAATGTCACATATAGCAAAAGACAAGCTTCGGGCTCTTGCTGTTGACTGCAAGCAATTTACTTTTAAAGTAAATGGTACTTTATCAATTGAAAAAGCCTTCGTTACGGGTGGGGGCGTTTCTGTAAAAGAAATTAATCCGAAACAAATGTCTTCCAAGCTAACAAGAGGGTTATATTTCTGTGGAGAAATTCTAGATATCCATGGATACACAGGTGGCTATAATATTACAGCTGCATTAGTCACAGGAAGACTAGCTGGAATGAATGCAGGTGAATTTTCTAACAGGAAATAACTATTGAGGAATCATCAGACGATACATTCCTTTGTCTATTTATTCTAGTCATCGTTCTAGTAAGTTTAAGCGTTCATTCATCATTTAGCAGGTGGAATCTATCAATAAAGTAGACTCACCACCTGGTTTCCCTTTATATCATTTATCCTAGAACAAGTATATTGTGCTTTACATATCGATCTAAGCTTATTATTTTTATTTTGGATAGCTAATTGATGTGTCGTTTCTTGATCATAATTATATACATAGTAAATGATCTCATAATCTTTGGTCTCTTTACTTAATCTATGTGCTAACGGGGTGATAATTGGATTTTCATTATCTAGGAAATAATGTAGGATACCCCACCCGTTCCTTCTGGATAATCAAATAATATATGTTCTCCATCTACTTCGAATCCTCCACCATAAGTATCCTTAATTTTCTCATATTGTCTTGTTCTAAAATAGTGTGTCCAAGTAGATCAATAGAAACCTTAGCTCATTTAACTGTTAGTTCTTCAACTAACTAATTCGTTATATCAGAAATGAATGCCGTTATTGTTGCTTGATATTTAATCATTCACCCTCAATTCATCATAACTTTTTATGTAAAAGCTCTAAAATACTTATTCTTCTTTTTGGAATATTCATACATTTTTCTCACCTTTTATAAAATCCTTACAAATAACTTCCATTTAGTCAGCTTACTGTAATAGGTGTATAAAATATCAACCATTTCTTCTTAAAATAGTTTCTGTTGTTGATTGCAATGCTTTTTCACAAGTTTTCCATTGAAAGTGTCCGGTATGAGCATTTCTATTATTGTAACTATTGGATGTGGATGGTGTGATGATTTCAAATAGAATGGTTTAGTGGTGTTTATTTTATCGTGCTCTAGATTACAATCATTTTTTCTAACTAATCATCACTTAGTCTGGTTTTTCATTAATTATGTCACAAGATCGTTTTAAACACAGAGAAATTGAAGGATTTATTCTAGGAGATATTAGTCTTTTCATAAGTTCATCTGGCTACAAACTACAATCCCTTTCCTCATAATAAGGAGAGTATTCACAACTATCTTTATAATCTGGACCTGTAATCATATATAACTAATCAATTAATTCAACTGATACAATGTGGTCGATATCTGTTAGATATTCACAAAATACATCATGCAAGCAATTAATAATTACCAAAATTCCCATATAAAACTACTTTTTCCCAATTTTAATTTGACAAATTTTAGGTAATATATTATATTTAAATCGTAAGTAGTAAGTAGTAAGTAGTAAGTTAAACTAATTATTTTAAGGAGTGAATTTTTTAATGGAAAATTACTTAGTTAGTGAAGAGTTTATTGTATTATCAGATAAAAAAAAGATAAAAAAGTCACTTATAGGGAAAAACCGTGTAAAGCAATTGTATATGGTTGGGGGGGTATTTTTTGATCTGTTATTGCTTGATGTTATATATTTTGAAGGTAATGGTAAAATTAATATAAATTCAGCAAATGCAAAAATAATAAAACATGACACATTACTCAAGCTTTATTCTCTTATTAAAGAACAAAAGCCAAAGACATTTAAAGGTTGGATTAGTTACTTTAATGTCCCCTCAAAAAACAGGGTTCTACTATATGATTCATTAACCAGTAATTTGTCTCTTGCCAAAAAAAGTACAAATTCTGTAGTTCAAAGATTAAGAGCCGAGCTACTCGAACCTGGTACGGTTTCAGATGAAACGGTTGCTTTGGCTTTGTTATTAAAAGCGAGTAAAATATTAGGTGAATATTTTTCTAACTACGAAATCAAGGAAATAAATGATAGAATTGAATTGTTTAAAACAGAAAATCCACAAAAGTGGTCGAATATTAAACAAATCAGTAAAGAAATTGAATACATGGATGTACTAATTTTATCATCAGCCGTTTTGATTTAGTTGGATAGGAATGAAGAAATATGGGACGAAGAAGAAAATACGAAGATATTATTAAATCAGAGTATGTTAGTATTAGTGAGCTAGTCCAAATAACATCTGTTCGGTACAGTACTGTTAAATATTATACAGAAGAAGGATTGCTCCCTTTTGAACAAAAAGAAGAGAGATTAACTAGGCGTTACCCAAGAGAGTTGGCTTCATTGCGACTAAAGCATATAGTAGCTTTAAAGGAAAAGGGACTATCGATTACGGAAATTAAAGAGCATTTTAAGGTTTGACCTTTGTATCTAGCAAGGAGTAGACTTTCCAACACCTTTGATAGTTGAGAATCATTCCGATTGATCACGAAATTGCTCTAAAATTATGTCGCATAACCTTCAGGAACACAATTTATTACGAAATAAGCTATTTAGATATTAAAGGCACTAATTCTACCTAATTATTGTGTCATTTAAATTGAAGGAATTTCTAATTTTATAGTTATTAACATTATGAAAACCACCAAATCCAAGTAGGCATGGTGGTCTCCTCTTAAAAAAGGGCATTAATCAACCTATAAAATAAATAGAAACACTTCCTAATTCACACGCTTCTATATTATAGAAACATAAGTACCGCAGAGCATCCATATAAGCTCAAATTTTTTTCTATACTGCCTCCCCTGTGTTCCAGTCTAATAGACCAGGAACATATAACTTTCTTTTAAGGTAATATTGAAATACTATATTTCCGCAAAAAACCTTCTTCTTCTAATATTATAATTTTTTTCAAACCTAAAGTACTATATGAGTATAAACCCCAATAGTATTTGAATAATAACTGAAATATAAGACTTATTAAGACTTTATTCGTCGAACAAAAAGAAAAAGCATGCTTTGATAAAAATCAACCAAAGCATGCTTATGCCATATTCTATAACATCCAGCGGTTACACTATTCTTATGCTTTATCCCCGGACCATTCTAACATACCACCAACCATATTTTTCACATTATAACCTTGCTGCTGCATGTATTGACATACACGCTCACTTCGCGCACCAGAACGACATATGAATATATATTCTTCTTCTTTTGAAAAGTGATCGAGATGATTAGGGATATCTCCCATTTTTATATGCTTGGCACTAGGAATAATACCTGTAGCTACTTCATCATCTTCTCTCACATCTACTAAGTTTAGCTTTTCTTCTCTATTCAACTTCTCTTCTAACTCCACTGTTGAAATCTCTTTTACCGAATTCACCATATAGAAAAATGCCTCCTTTAATAAAAAACGTTTCCACATTTATTATAGTTTTAAGTATGCACAAAGGATCAAAAAAATATCTCTTTGTAAAATAAAGCAAAGCACCTTAAATCGAAATGACAACAATACGCTATAGCCCACAAAGTGTGGGCTATTTTTAAAAGGAATTTGTGGCGCTCGTCTTTTAAATAGACTGTTTTCGCATTAATTGTTGCTTTTCGTCCATAGACATAGGCACTTATACAACTAGCGTTCGTCGCACCTTTTCTTTTGTACAACGATAACTAACATATAAAACCACTTTTCATAGGAATGATAGCTACAAAGTTTACGAAAAGAGCCATTAAATATTAATTTGCAACAATGTTAACTAATTTTCCAGGAACAGCAATGACTTTACGTACTGTTTTCCCTTCAATTTGTTCTTTTACCTTCATGTCATCCATAGCGATTTGTTCAAGTTGTTCTTTTGAAATCTCAGTAGGGACATTCAACTTGGCACGAACTTTTCCGTTAATTTGTACAACAATCTCAACTTCATTATCAACTAGCTTAGCTTCATCGTAAGCAGGCCATGCGCTATATGCAATCGTTTCGGAATGTCCTAGCTTTTCCCACAGTTCTTCAGCTACATGTGGGCATATAGGTGCAAACAGTTTTACAAAGCCTTCGATATAACGTATTGGTAAATCATCAGCTTTGTACGCTTCATTGATAAATACCATCAACTGTGAAACAGCAGTATTAAACCTTAGCCCCTCATAGTCTTCCGTTACTTTTTTTACAGTTTGGTGATACGTTTTCTCTAATGCACCAGTATTGTCATTAGCAACGATTTTCGAGCTTAAGTTGTCGTTATCATCCATAATTAATCTCCACACGCGGTCTATAAAACGACGAGCTCCATCTAAGCCAGTTGTTGACCATGCAATTGATGCATCAAGTGGGCCCATGAACATTTCATATAACCTCAGTGTGTCAGCTCCGTGACTAGCGACTATGTCATCTGGATTAACAACATTCCCTTTTGATTTACTCATTTTTTCATTGTTTTCCCCAAGAACCATACCTTGGTTAAATAATTTTTGGAAAGGTTCTTTCGTTGGTACAACACCGATATCGTATAAGAACTTATGCCAGAATCGAGCATAAAGCAAATGTAATACAGCATGCTCTTGCCCACCAATATATATATCGACCGGCAACCAATCTTCTAATTTTTTTGGATCAGCTAACTTTTCTTCATTTGCTGGGTCAATATAACGCAAATAATACCAGCAACTTCCTGCCCAGTTAGGCATCGTATTTGTTTCACGACGACCTTTTCTTCCAGTCTTTTCATCAACCACACTTACCCATTCAGTAATTTTTGCTAGAGGTGATTCTCCCGTACCTGAAGGTTTAATGTCGTCAACTTTTGGAAGTGTTAACGGTAATTCCTCTTCCGGGATCGCTTCAATAGAGCCGTCTTCCCAATGGATGACCGGTATTGGCTCTCCCCAGTATCTTTGACGACTAAACAACCAATCACGAAGGCGATAAGTAATCTTCTTTTCCCCTCGACCATTTGCTACTAACCATTCAATCATTTTAGAAATGGCCTCTTCTTTACTTAACCCGTTAAGGAAATCTGAATTCACATGTTCACCGTCTCCAGTGTATGCTTCCTCAGAAACATTGCCACCTGCTACAACTTCTGTAATCTCCAGTCCAAATTTTGTGGCAAACTCCCAGTCACGCTCGTCATGTCCTGGAACAGCCATAATCGAACCAGTACCATAGCTCATCAACACATAATCTGCGATCCAAATCGGCATTTTTTCTTTGTTTACTGGATTTATAGCATACGCACCTGTAAACACACCTGTTTTATCTTTAGCCAAATCTGTCCGCTCTAAATCACTTTTGCTTTTTACTTTGTCTACATATACATTCACTGCTTCCTTTTGCTCATTAGTTGTAATAATGTCTACTAAAGGATGCTCTGGTGAAAGTACAGCATAAGTAGCACCGAATAAAGTGTCGGGACGAGTAGTAAACACTGTGAATGTTTCCTCTGAATTTGCAATATTAAAAGTAACCTCAGCACCTTCTGAACGTCCGATCCAATTGCGTTGCATATCCTTTACGCTTTCAGGCCAGTCTAGATCATCTAAATCTTCTAATAAACGATCAGCATAAGCAGTAATTTTTAACATCCATTGCTTCATTGGACGCCGTTCAACAGGATGACCTCCTCTTTCACTTTTACCATCGATCACTTCTTCATTAGAAAGTACTGTACCGAGAGCTGGACACCAGTTCACTGCAACTTCATCAATATAAGCTAACCCTTTTTCATAAAGCTTTAAGAAAATCCATTGTGTCCACTTATAATAGTTTGGATCAGTCGTATTCACTTCACGGTCCCAATCATATGAAAAACCTAAAGATTTAATTTGGCGACGAAAAGTTTTAATATTATGTTCAGTAAATTCAGCTGGATCATTCCCTGTATCTAATGCATATTGCTCCGCAGGTAAGCCAAATGCATCCCAGCCAATTGGATGTAAAACGTTAAAACCTTGCATGCGCTTCATTCTAGATATAATATCAGTTGCGGTATACCCCTCAGGGTGACCTACATGAAGACCTGCTCCAGAAGGGAACGGAAACATATCTAAAGCATAAAAATTTTCTTTACCTTTATCTTCAGATGTTTTGAATGTTTTGTTCCCTTCCCAAAATGATTGCCACTTCTGTTCAATTTGTTCATGATTAAAGCTCATTGTATTTCCTCCTTACGAACATCTTAATTACAAATTTAACCATTTAATTAAATTAAAAAACCTCCCATCCCTAAAAAGGGACGAGAGGATTAGAATTAATTCTTCCCGCGGTACCACCCACATTAGTGTCATAATCTGACACTCGCTTTTCATTCCATAACGCGGACAACGGCAAGCATTACTTTCGAGGATTTGAGAATACCTCCTAATTTTCACACTTGCAACTTAAAGGTGAGTTCATGAATATACAACGTCTGGCTTGCACCACCCGCCAGCTCTCTATTACGTGTAACATTCATTACTATTCCTTATCACTGTTGTTATATCATTATCTTTCATCATTATTATGTATTGTATAGAATTTAAAATAAAACTGCAAGTTGTATATAGAAATTTATTCAAAACTAACAAATTACCTATCACATCATCTTGATTTCCTCTTGTTGATTTTGTCGGTTTAACCTGTAATCATATGAGGTAGTCGTTATAATTGATATCACCAAGAAAATCATTAAAACGATGAATAATATATTCATTCCATAAATATCAGCCAGCAATCCACCAAGGAGTGGTCCAACCATTCTTCCCCCTGTAGCTGTGCTATTTACAATACCTTGATAAAATCCTTCTCGTCCCTCAGGCGCAAGTTGATGAGCAATAGTTGGAACAGCTGGCCATACTAACATTTCACCAATTGTTAAGATTACCATCGCAGTAATAAAAGAGGAATATTCCGACGCATTCGCAACGACAATGAATGAACAAATAAATATGATGTTTCCGACAACTATCTGAGATTTCAATGTTTTTGCAAAGCGTTTTACAAAAGCAGATACTAATGGTTGCCCCAAGACGATTAATATTCCATTGATTGTCCACAGCACACTGTATTGCTTTAAGCTAATATTTAATTCCTGAGTATATGTTGATATCGTTGTGGACCACTGCACATATCCAGCCCAGCATAATAAATACCCGACGCAAAGAATAATTAATGAATAAAAGTTAACCTTACTTTTCCTTGCTATTGTTTCTGTGTCATGGTTAGCAGATCTTTTCCCTTTAACATCTAACCGTCGATACCATATTACTCCAATTACAGAGAAGATTAAGTACAATAGACCACTTGACATAAACGTATAAGTAAATGAATATGACGCAATAAATCCACAAAGTGCTGTACCAAGTGCTACACCTATATTTTGAGCAACATAAATTGCATTAAATGCTTTCCTTTCGCCCTCAGGCCACACCGCACCAGCTAGAGCATACATAGCTGGAAAAATGATCCCCGAGCCGAATCCTATAATTATTAATAACAATACAAAATGAGGCCAATCATGAAAGAATATCAACATAATTGAGGCACATAAAGTAACAGATACACCTAAAATGATTGTTTTAAAGCTGCCAAACTTATCATAAATGACTCCACCTAATAAATTTCCTACTACACCAGCAGCTGAATTAAACATAATAACAACACCTGCTGTTGTTAAGCTTTTACCTAAATAATCATGAACATAAATTGTACTTAAAGGCCACAGAAACGATGACCCTGTAACTAAAATTGCCATACCAACCACAACAAAATACAATGACCGAGGCATTAAAATTCCTCCTCATACGGTTTTAAATTGTTACATAAATTGTTATATAGTTCACCGGACATATTGTATTCTCTCTAAGCTAGAACAGCAATAAAAAACTAGACCACTTCTAAAATTTGTTGCATTTTACATACATAACACCAGGACAATAAGTAAACGGTTTTATAGAAGAAAAGACACCTAAAAAAAGGATAACATGAAAGGCAACAAAACACCCTAAAATCGCCCAGAACAAACTTGAAAATATTCATTGAAAATCCCTAACTGTTCACACTATTGCTAATTAACGAAGGCTGTTTTCGTAAGATTTCATCATATCTTTTCTACTTATACAGTTATTGAGCTCTCATAAAACTCATCATACTGTCCAAGTCTAAGTATTACTGTCTTTTGCAATGATTGTTTTTTCATACTAAGGTATAAATTCAAGCGTTCTTGTTATCTGTTCTTCTGTACATAGATGACTAACATATACAACAAATTTTAATGATACTAAATTGGTAACAAGCAATGTTTACAAAAATCTTTAGTAAACATTGCAATAAAGTTTACTAAAAGAGCTTAACAAAAGCAGTGCTCATAATTACTAACACTGCTTTCTAATTATTACTTTATTTATTTTTGTGTTGTTTTGATGTTACTGGTTGCCCCTTTTCGGCGTAATTTCGTTTAGCAATTTTTTTAGGATCGAACTCACGACCTAATTCAATATCATTATTATTTATTCCATTTTTCGTTTTCTGTTCAGGATTGTTTTGTTTAGATCTTTTTTTCATAATACCCTCCAGCTATATTGAAAATTCCTAATGATCTTGTAAAATCATCTCGTTCTGTAGTTCCTGAATTTGTAACCGCATTCTGTGCAATTGTTCTTTTTGTTGGGCATTACAGCTAAGGGCAAGATGAGCTAAATCATTATTTGCATTCTCTAGCTGCTGCTGAGCTTGGGAAAACTCATAATCATTGTAATGTTCTTGTCTTCTCGCCTCAGTTAATTGCTCTTCTGCAAAGTTTAATGTTTCTTCACACCTGTGAATAAATTCTTGTACTGACTGACGTGTAGCCATCTACCTACTTGCCTCCTTTATTTCGATTTTAATTCAATAATTAGTTTTACCTATTCGTTCTTTTCTATCATTTATGACTCCATCTAATCATTTCCAACACAATAATTACATTTGTATAAATTTTATTAATCGTGATAAAATGCTTAAGATATGGATGTTGGCTAAGTTACAACCTATTTGTGCTATTCTTTGGAAATTTATATAAGGAGGTTACTGACTTGACTCAGAATAACCTATTTCAATATGCTACTGATGATAAACGATACCATACTTGGAATTACCATTTACGACAAACATTTGGCCATAAAGTTTTTAAGGTTGCCTTAGATGGAGGATTTGACTGCCCCAATCGAGACGGCACTGTTGCACATGGAGGATGCACATTTTGTAGTGCAGCAGGCTCTGGAGATTTTGCAGGAAATCGTGTTGATGATCTTATTACGCAATTTCACTCAATAAAAAATAAAATGCATGATAAATGGAAAGACGGTAAATATTTAGCTTATTTCCAAGCATATACGAATACACATGCCCCTGTTGATGTCTTAAGGGAAAAATTCGAATCTGTGTTAAGTTTAGATGGAGTTGTTGGACTATCAATTGCAACAAGACCTGATTGCTTGCCTGATGATGTAGTAGAATATTTAGCAGAATTAAATGAGAAAACATATTTATGGGTGGAGCTAGGATTACAGACGATGCACCAACGTACAGCCGATCTTATTAATCGAGCACATGATTTAGCTTGCTATGTTGAGGGCGTACAGAAGCTTAGAAAGCACAATATTAATATTTGTTCTCATATTATAAACGGCTTACCTCAAGAAACAAACGAAATGATGATGGAAACGGCTAAATTTGTTGCTGGATTGGACGTTCAAGGCATGAAAATTCATCTATTACACTTGTTAAAAGGGACACCTATGGTCAAACAATACGAAAAGGGCTTACTTGAATTTTTATCATTCGAGGATTATGTTAATTTAGTATGTGACCAGTTGGAGATTTTACCACCTGAAATGGTCATTCACCGTATTACCGGTGATGGTCCAATCGATTTAATGGTTGGTCCAATGTGGAGTGTGAATAAGTGGGAAGTTCTTAATGCAATTGATGCGGAACTAAAGCGTCGTGACAGCTATCAAGGTAAGCACGCAGTAAACAAGGTAAGCATTAAATGAAATTAGAACGTGTCTTACCGTATATGAGAACATTATTACAAGCAACATTATCTAAAGGTGATCTCGCAATCGATGCGACTGTTGGAAATGGTAATGATACATTATTTCTATCCCAGCTTGTCGGAGAATCTGGACATGTATATGGGTTTGATATTCAAGAACAAGCAATTTTAAATACTACTAAGCTGTTAGAAAATCATGATGTTTATAACAGAGTTACACTATATGAGGCTAGTCATGATACAATCATCGATACGATCCCAAATCAGCTACACGGTCATATAAAAGCAGCCGTATTTAATTTAGGATATTTGCCTGGAGGAAATAAGGAAATTGTAACAAAGCCCACTAGTACTCTTCAAGCTCTAGAACAGTTGTTATCGGTTTTGGCGGTAGGAGGAATTATTATAATTGTTATATATTCTGGGCACCCTGAAGGAAAAATTGAGCGTGATGAAATATTACATTATGCTTCCACTCTCAATCAAAAGAATGCCAGTGTATTACAATATAAGTTTATTAATCAAGTTAATAATCCACCTTTTATTATTGCAATTGAAAAACGCTAAAGCCCAATATAAATTGGGCTTTAGTCGTGTTATTGTAAGAAAATCATTTCTTTATCCGAATTACATTACAAAATGGTATACCCTAATTCGTTTTCGCTGTCGCCACATTCAAATTTGGTTTCCAACGTTGTAGCCTTCGATATGCTCGACCATTAAAATAAAAAAACTTTGATATTGATCCGCCAAGCTTAATAATCTTCTTAGCTGCTTGCTTAACTTCCTTTTGTTTACTAACTTTTTCATCTGATAAATAAATGCCTAATAACCCTCTGTTAATTAGACGATGGAACTTCTCGTCAGGTAACCCAGCTGTATTTTTGTCTGCCTCTTCAACAAAATGGATAAATCTCTGAATCATTTGTTCCTGATTCCTATAATAAAAACAAAAATTCAAATCTCCACCTTGTCGATCTTCTTCCTGGTCAATAAAATAATCCAGTAGTATGTGCAGACCTTGAATATATGGAAAATAACTATTACGAATTTTTTGCGCCATACCTTCTTCAAAATAGTCATTAAATGAATAGGCAACTAAACAAAAGATTCCTAATGTAGATCCTGAACAAGCTGAAAATTCGTACCACTCCATTTGTGGTAACTGCGATTCATAATCTTCAAACCACTTTTCTAAACGTGGTACCCGTTCTTCGACAGTTACATGTTTATGGACTTGTAGATCACAATAGTAAAGAGATAGCTCTAGTAAATAAGGAGCAATCTGTTCATAATGCTTACTCTTTTGTAAAATTCTTTGACAAGTAGTTACTAAATCATGTAAATATCCACCATCAGCTTGTTCATCACGGTATCTATAATAATTTTCCTTCTCACTGTGAATTGTAAGTGCATGCGGCATTGAATTATGTAAGGCACGAAAATCGTTTGGATCAAGTGATGTACTGCGATCGCATAAATTATCTAAATAATCACTGATCGTTTGATATGCGACAATGAATTCTATACAATCATCTAGGTGCTCTTTGGCAAGCAGTGCCAAAATAGACCCACCTTCACAATGAAATGTCTTGTCATTTATACTAGCAATTGCCTGCTTTCTAAGCTCTTTATTCGGTATATTTTCCGCTTTGTGTCGCCAATATGCTAAATAATGATGTACAGTAGGTAATACCTCTTTATACACTTTTTTCATCAAGCCTACTGGTTCACTTGGTATTTTCAAAAAATCACCTCTATGTATCAATTCAAGTTTTCATATAGCTTAATTTCTTTTTCAACAAAACTTTTTGCGAAGTTAAACACATTTTCACGTTCTGGTTCATTAAAGATTTCATGGTATAAACCAATCCACTCTTTATATGTTTTATCTGTACATTTTACGTGATCAAACCACTCTTTTACAACAACTTTATCAACAATTTTATCGCTACCACCTTGCATTAGCAACAAAGGTATATCAGGTAGTTTATGAATATTTCGATAAGCGAGTTTCATGGCCTTCAATAATTCATGATACCAACGAACCGACACTTTTGTAACGTACAAAGAATCATTATTATCCTGCTCTTGAATATCTTTATTACGAGTTGCTATTTCAGCAGATAACTTTGCTTCAAAAAGTTTTTCAGGAAATAGGTAATTTAACCCCTTTGAGACCCACTCCAAACCCTTTGGAGGATGTTCCACTAGCCCTAAGCAAGGAGAAGAAAGCAT
The DNA here is from genome assembly GCF_033963835.1 of Cytobacillus sp. IB215665. Taxonomy (NCBI): domain Bacteria; kingdom Bacillati; phylum Bacillota; class Bacilli; order Caryophanales; family Bacillaceae; genus Cytobacillus; species Cytobacillus sp. IB215665. Next base: position 58,465 of record NZ_JAXBME010000021.1, on the reverse strand, counting down.
TAAACCCTGAATAGGTAATTGTTTTTCCTGCATGGCTCTAATTGCAACAAGTCCACCCATACTATGACCTAATATAAAAACAGGGAGGTTAAATGTAAGTGCTTCTTGCACCCACATTTCTATTTCCTCTATATAATCATCAAAAGAATCAATATGACCACGATGTCTTCTTCTTGACGTACCTTGTCCAGGTAAATCCCCCATCGCAACATGCATACCGACCGACCTCCACATCTCCAGAAGCCACTTATACCTCCCTATATGCTCACAAGCACCATGAATGATCACGATCACCCCTAGAGGCTGTTCAGCATGCCATAATCTCATTATGATCCCCCCTTAATCGTATAATAAATTCATTTCGAATGTGTTAATAATTTGTTACACTTATTTAAAACTATACTTAGTAAGAAATGTGGAAGTGCCTTGTTCATCTCCGACAAGCGCTGGAACCATTACTCATGAAGGCGTTTTTTGCCTTCGGGTGTATTGGTGAAGCGACTCGAGGAGATAGGCACTGCAGCTGGACAGCTAGAAATGCGAAGCCGACTTGTACAGCCTCGAAAAGCGTTGGAGTCAATTACCATGAAGGCGCTTTTTGCCTATGTGGACATTGGCGAAACGACTCGAGTGGCTAGGAGGCGCAGCTGGACAGCTAGAAATGTGGAAGTGCCCTGTTCATCTCCGACAAGCGCTGGAACCATTACTCATGAAGGCGTTTTTTGCCTTCGGGTGTATTGGTGAAGCGACTCGAGGAGATAGGCACTGCAGCTGGACAGCTAGAAATGCGAAGCCGACTTGTACAGCCTCGAAAAGCGTTGGAGTCAATTACCATGAAGGCGCTTTTTGCCTATGTGGACATTGGCGAAACGACTCGAGTGGCTAGGAGGCGCAGCTGGACAGCTAGAAATGTGGAAGTGCCCTGTTCATCTCCGACAAGCGCTGGAACCATTACTCATGAAGGCGTTTTTTGCCTTCGGGTGTATTGGTGAAGCGACTCGAGGAGATAGGCACTGCAGCTGGACAGCTAGAAATGCGTTTATTACTAATAATGAAAGGGATTGTGAACATGATCTATCCGTACAAAGGTGTAACCCCTACAATAGCAAATACTGCATTTATTGCTGATTACGTTACAATCACTGGTGATGTATCTATAGGTGATGAGTGTTCAATATGGTTTAATACTGTAATTCGTGGAGATGTAGCACCAACTATTTTAGGCAACCGTGTTAATATTCAAGATAACTCTGTTTTACATCAAAGTCCCAATAAGCCTTTGATATTAGAAGATGATGTGACAGTTGGCCATCAAGTGATTCTCCATAGTTCGATTATTCGTAAAAAAGCATTAATTGGTATGGGCTCCATTGTTCTTGATGGAGCAGAGATCGGGGAAGGCGCATTTATTGGAGCGGGAAGCCTTGTACCACAAGGTAAGACTATTCCACCTTATACATTAGCCTTTGGACGTCCTGCAAAAGTTATTAGGAAATTAACTGAAGATGATCTAAAAGAAATGCGCAGAATTCGCAGTGAATATGTAGAAAAGGGCCAATATTATAAGAATCTACAAGATAATCAATAATATGCAGAGCATCTAAAGTTGAAATATTCATTCTGTTTGAAGTGGGGATATTCTAGCAGAAAATCATAAATTCAACAATAGAATTACAATAGCTACAATAGACTTGTATTATATAATATTTGAGGAGAAAAAATGGTATTTTTATTTTGGCTACTAATTGTTATCATAATCGGGTATCTTTTATACCTTTACAAAACTCAAAAAAAAGCATGGAAAACAATTACATCCTGTATACTCGTTCTATTCATATTATGTATTATTTTGCTCATAAAAAAACTACCTGTGTCGACATTGAGAGAAGCAAATCATACTTCGGTAGAAGCTCAAGCACCTGAAAATGATGTTGAAATCATACAAAATACGATGATAAAAATCAAAAATTCTGTACTATTACAAGCACCAGCGCTTTCACAACTTCCTGAACTTCCTCGTGGTTGTGAAGTAACAGCATTAGCAATGTTTTTACAATATGCGGGTGTCGTTGTTGATAAAATGGAATTAGCTGAAGAGGTAGCAAAAGATCCAACACCATACAAAAAGGAAAATGGCATTATTTCTTATGGACATCCAAACAATGGGTTTGTAGGAGATATGTATTCTCGTAATAATAGAGGATATGGTGTGTATGTTAAACCAATAAAACAGCTTGCTGAGCAATATTTACCTTCAAAGATCATTGATCTAACTGATCGTGACTTCAAAGAAATTGAAATGTATTTATCAATTGGATCACCTGTATGGGTGATTACTAATACTACATATCAAAAATTATCTAATGACAAATTTGAACACTGGGAAACTCCAGATGGAAAAATAAAAATTACTTATTTTGAACACTCGGTTCTAATTACAGGGTACGATTCAGAGTTCATCTATTTTAATGACCCTCTTACTGGTGAAAAAAATAAAAAAGTTCCTAGAGACCATTTCATCGCAGCTTGGCAGCAAATGGGGAGTCAGGCCATTACCTACATGGAGTAATGACCTGACTTTTTTCATGCATGTCTGTTTTCGCATTCTCGCAAAATAGTATCTTCTTTCATCGGATATAAAAGTACTTCTAACTCTTCTCTATAAGTGATAATGGTACAAATTTAAGAATATGAAAGGACAAATTTTTATGTAAGCTCTATTAAGTGTTTATGGAATTATCCATTAACGATGCTGCGCCATTTTTTCCAAATACAAAAAGCGCCTTCGAGTGAACCAACTCTAGCGCTTCTCGTGAGGGTGCAAGACACTTGCACTTATCTTATAGTTTAAACTGTTTCATTTGCTCTCTCATACATTGACTCGAAATCAAACTTCTTTTCAATATAAATTTGATGCCAAATCATAAATATAACAACTGTCCAAATCTTCCTACTGTAATCACCTTTATTAGCACAATGATCATCTAATAGTGATAAAAGTACCTCTTTATTAAAGATATGATCTGTTTCACTAGTTTGAATGATCTGTTTTACCCAGTCGTACATCTCATCTTTCAGCCAGTGACGAATTGGTACTGGAAAACCTAGCTTCTTTCTTTGTAGCACGTGAGCTGGTACAATTCCTTCAACAGCTTTGCGTAAAATATACTTCGTTGTATTTTGAGCTGTTTTCATTTCTGGTGAAATTTTTGAAGCCACTTTGAAAACTTCTTTATCTAAAAAGGGAACACGTAATTCAAGTGAATGAGCCATCGTCATTTTATCTGCCTTTAATAAAATATCACCACGCAACCACGTATGAATATCAATGTACTGCATTTTGTTTACAGGTTCATAACCTTGAATATCCTCATAAAATGGTGCTGTAATCTTTCGGTAGTCTAGTTGTGATTTATAGTCGCGTAAAAGCTTACGTTTATCCGCTTCTTCAAACATTTTGGCATTACCAATGTACCGCTCCTCCATTGGTGTTATACCTCGCTCAATAAAGCTTTTTCCCTTCACACCATCCGGTAACATTGTAGCAATTTTAGCAAGAGCAGATTTTGCAAAGTTAGGTAAGTTACTAAACATTTCTAAAGATTGTGGCTCACGATAAATGTTATATCCACCAAACAATTCATCTGCACCTTCTCCAGATAATACAACAGTAACATGTTTTCTAGCTTCTCTAGCAACAAAATATAACGGAACTGCTGCAGGGTCAGCAAGCGGATCGTCCATATGCCAAATAATTTTTGGAAGCTCTTGCATATACTCTTCTGGAGAAATAACATAGCTTATATTTTCTAAACCAAGCTTTGCAGCTGTCTCCTTCGCTACATCTATTTCACTGAAACCATCACGTTCAAAGCCTACAGAAAAAGTTTTAATATTAGGGTGAAATTCCTTTGCAATTGATGCGATAATCGAAGAATCGATTCCTCCTGAAAGAAACGACCCAACAGGCACATCACTACGCATATGTATTTTCACTGAATCGTATAATACATCACGAATTTCCTTGATAAGCTTTTCCTCTGACTTATGCATCGTTTGAAAACTAGCTTTCCAATATTGAGAGATAATCATGGGCTCTCCTATTTTTTTTGTAAAGCAGTGCCCAGGCTCCAATTTACGAATGCCATATGACATCGTTTCCGGTTCAGGTACATATTGATATGTTAAATAGTTTTGCAACGCCTCATAGTTTATTAAGCCGTTCTTCAGCGCTGCCAAAATACTCTTTTTTTCTGATGCAAAATACGTTAAATCATCCTGCTCCATATAGAAAAACGGTTTAATTCCAAATTGATCTCTTGCCCCAAATAAAGTCTTCGTCTCTTTATCCCAAATTACGAATGCAAACATTCCTCTTAGCTTTTCTACAGCCTTTTCCTTTTCATGGCTATAAAGTGCTAATATAACTTCTGTATCAGAGCTCGTATTAAAATGAAAGCCTTCCTTAACTAAAGATTCACGAAGCTCTACATAATTATATATTTCACCGTTAAAGATTATCCAATAACGTTCATTTTCATAAGTAAGAGGTTGATGTCCCCCTTCAAGATCAATAATACTTAAACGTCTAAAACCTAGCTGAATATGTTCATCGAAATAAAACCCTTCATCGTCTGGTCCTCTATGAGTAATAATATTATTCATATTTTCAAACAATGCTTTGTCATTTTCATGACGTTGATGATTTGCTGTATTGTTTACACAGCCAATGAATCCACACATTATGTAAGTCACCTACTAATTCGTATTTATATATTTAAGAATTATATCATATTTGGCTAGTGAATTGAGAGTGTTAGTAGTATACACAATTTTCCTTTTAATTTAATCAGAAAGGTCCTTTTCGTAAACTTTGTTGCTATTTTTACTAAAAGTCTTTTTGTAAACTCTGTTGCTATTGTTACCAAATTAATACCATAAAAAGTGGTTTTATACGTTAGTCATCGTTGTACAGAAGAAATGATGCCACGGACACTAAATGTATAAGTATTTATTTCTTAAATTGAAAAATAGCCTTCAATGCGAAAATAGCCTTCTGCAAAAATAATCGCTCCTACATTTCGCTTAATATTAATTATTTTCTTTCATTTATAAAGGAAATTTTAATTAGAGTAGAGAAATAGTTTTTAAAATTCTGAAAAATCAGGAGGGTTACTTGTGGACTATCGTGAACATGAGGTACTAAAATTCATTAACGTAAATTTTCCTAACCTAGAACTTGAAATTCAGAACTTGTCTTTGTTTCCTTTTGGCAAACGAATAATTGATATTAATGGCTATGAGATATTCGTTTACTACTGTCCTTTTTCTGATAGTGTTAAAACGATATTTCCTAATGTAGCAGAAGTAAGAGCCCATCTTAGTTAATACCTATAAAAAATATTGTCATTCATAGTGAGGGCAGACCTCACATACAGAATATGTTGTATGTGAGGTCTGCCCTTTAGTTATTGCTTTGTAGTTATTTATTAAGGTACTTTTGTTAATTTTGTTGCTATTGTCATTTAAGTAGAGCAGCAATAATGATACTGAAAAGCAACAATCAATCCGAAAGCAACCTTTATTAATTACTTCGAGATAATGCTTGTTCTTTTAACACTTCTGCTTTATCAGTACGTTCCCACGTAAGATCAACATCAGTACGTCCAAAATGTCCATATGCTGCTGTTTGCTTATAAATTGGACGTCGTAAATCAAGCATATTTATAATCCCAGCTGGACGTAAGTCAAAATTATTACGAATGAGGTCAACTAAAACTTCATCAGCAACCTTACCTGTTTCGAATGTATTTACTGAAATGGATACAGGCTGTGCGACCCCGATTGCATATGCTAACTGAACTTCCAACTTATCAGCTAAGCCAGCTGCCACCAAATTCTTTGCAACATAACGTGCAGCATATGCAGCTGATCGATCAACTTTTGTAGGATCCTTACCAGAGAATGCTCCCCCTCCGTGACGGGCATATCCTCCATACGTATCAACAATTATTTTGCGCCCTGTTAATCCGGCGTCTCCTTGTGGACCACCTATTACAAATCGACCTGTCGGATTTATAAAGTATTTTGTATCAGCATCAATCAATTCTTTAGGAACAACATGGCTTATAACATGCTCCTTAATGTTTCGTTGAATTTGTTCTAATGTGATCTCTGGGTGATGTTGAGTAGAAATTACAATCGTATCTATGCGAACTGGTTTATTATTTTCATCATACTCAACAGTTACTTGGGTCTTACCATCTGGTCGTAAATATGGAAGAATTTCTTCTTTTCTTACCTTTGTTAAGCGTTGTGCCAATTTATGAGCTAATGAGATTGGTAACGGCATTAATTCTTTTGTTTCATTACAAGCATATCCGAACATTAAGCCCTGGTCACCAGCTCCAATTGCATCTATCTCTTCATCTGTCATTGACCCTTCACGAGCTTCAAGTGCTTGATCGACACCCATTGCAATGTCAGGCGATTGCTCATCAATAGATGTTAATACCGCACAGGTTTCTGAATCAAAACCATATTTTGCACGTGTGTAGCCGATGGTCCGTACAGTTTCACGTACGATCTTAGGAATATCAACATACGTCGATGTAGTAATTTCCCCAGCAACCAAGGCCATCCCTGTTGTCACGGTCGTTTCGCATGCAACACGAGCGTTAGGGTCATTTGTTAAGATAGCATCAAGAATGGAATCTGATATTTGGTCACAAATTTTATCAGGGTGACCTTCAGTTACAGATTCAGAAGTAAATAAGTGACGTTTTTTTGTCATAGCTTTTCCTCCTTTATGAAGCAAACTACTTCATATAGTTATATTTTGAAACGGAACTCATTCCCATATTACTTTCCAAAATTTCAAACTTTTTACTGGAAATAAATAAAACCTCTCCTACAAATCATGAGGAAAGGTTTGACATACTCGATTCACGCCTTTCACTCTTATCGTTCAAGACAAGTGCCTTGCACCAGGTTAGCACCTTATCACAATTAAGAACAAAGCAGATTATTTTCTCATAATCTGAAAATATAGTGATGGTTGCTGGGCTTCATAGGGCCTGTCCCTCCACCAGCTCGGGATAAGAGAGTATCCGTTCAACACAATATATTAACGTAGTAAACAGTATCATGTCAACATAGTTAAGAGCTGAATTGTTCATTAAATTATCGTTATGTATCTTTTACAAAGAATGGTACGATTATGTTGAATCCAGTATAAAATAATTATAAATAGTATAGACTATTTGAGTTAATGTGTTATACTATTTTTAAGTTATGAATTGTTAACGACATTATTAAAACGTAAAGGAAGGTTTTGATCATGAATTCTGTTAGTGTATCATGCGAATTATCAAGTTTACTAGCTCGTAAAAATACATTACACAATTTATCCGTCCCTACTCTCGTTGAAAGTGTGTTAAATAGAAAAGAAGGCACTTTAACTTCTTCAGGTGCCATACTATCTACAACAGGAAAATATACTGGACGATCACCAAAAGATAAATATATTGTAGATGAGCCATCTACAAGAGGTAAAATAGATTGGGGAACAGTAAATCAGCCTATTTCACAGGAATCATTTGACAATCTCTATAATAAAGTACTCGATTATTTAGCTAACAAAGATGAAATTTATGTATTTAATGGGTTCGCAGGTGCTGATAAAAAATATCAACTTCCTATTCAAGTGATTAATGAATATGCATGGCACAATTTATTTGCACATCAGCTATTTATTCGTCCTACTGAGGAGGAATTACAATCGCATACCGCTGACTTCACTGTCATTTCTGCGCCAAATTTCAAAGCAGACCCTGCAATTGATGGAACAAGATCGGAAACATTTATTATTATTTCATTTGAAAAACGCACAGTGCTTATAGGTGGAACAGAGTATGCAGGTGAGATGAAAAAATCAATATTTTCTGTCATGAACTACCTTCTCCCTGAAAAAGAGATTTTATCCATGCATTGTTCAGCCAATATTGGTCAAGAAGGAGATGTCGCTTTATTCTTCGGGTTATCAGGAACGGGAAAAACAACCCTTTCAGCTGATGCGAACAGACGGTTAATAGGGGACGATGAACATGGATGGTCAGCAAATGGAGTGTTTAATATAGAGGGTGGCTGTTACGCCAAGTGTATAAACTTATCCCGAGAGAAGGAACCACAGATTTACGATGCGATTCGATTCGGTTCAGTACTAGAAAATGTCATCGTTGATGATTGCTCAAGAAACCCTGATTATGACAATTCTTCTCTAACAGAAAACACTCGAGCTGCTTACCCTATACAAGCAATCGATAATATCATTTTTCCTAGCATTGCAAGTCACCCTAATACGATCATTTTTTTAACAGCTGATGCTTTCGGTGTTTTACCTCCTATTAGTAAACTATCGAAGGAACAAGCAATGTACCATTTTCTAAGTGGGTATACGAGTAAGCTTGCTGGAACAGAGCGAGGAATCACTTCTCCACAAGCTACATTTTCAACTTGCTTTGGTTCACCATTCTTACCATTGCCAGCTACACGTTATGCAAAAATGTTAGGTGATAAGATTGATGAACATGGTGCTCAAGTATACCTTGTGAATACAGGCTGGACTGGTGGAGAATATGGTGTAGGTAACCGAATGAAACTTGAATTTACTCGTTCAATGGTACGTTCTGCTTTAGAAGGAGAATTAACCAATGTTGAAACAATAAAAGAAGGTATATTTGGTTTAGAAATACCATTACATGTTCCCGGTGTACCTGATGATGTACTACAGCCAATAAAAACATGGGCAAATCAACAAGAATACGTTGATAAAGCAACTGAACTAGCAGCAAAATTCCAAGAGAACTTTAAAAAGTTTAGTAATATTGATGAGAAGATAGAACAATTAGGTGGACCTTCATTAATAGCTAACTAATTACTTACTACTCTATATACACTTTCATCATGCATGATACTTAGAATAATAATAACAACAAAGGGTCTGACCCCATTAATAAAAATGGGTCTGACCCTTTTACTCTTTACTAAGGTTAGTATTATTGTAATCATTCGTCTAGGATTGCTGTATGCGAACAAAGTAATCAACACTAATTTCTTATTCTTCTTTTCTTTATAAAAGGCTGTTTTTCAGATTGATTGTTGCCTTAGTTCTAAGATACACGTTTACAGGCATCTTTTCTACTTTTACATATCAAGCTCTCATAAAACTCAGCATTATCACATTATTAGTAAAAACAACTACATCGTTTACGAAAAGAGCCTTACTGTTAAATGTTGTACAACAGCCTCAAAATGTAAAAAAGCATTGATTTTGCCGGATAAAGTATCCCAATCCCTTAGTTTGTTGAATGTAAAGAAATCAGCCGGTAAGTGATCACAGTTTTATTATTTTCTAATTCAACCTTATCAATTACCCCTTCTCCACTTATATCTCCCCCTATAGTTCTTTTTACCTCTAATGGGATGTCGAGTGGATATAGACGGTAACCTGTTTTTTCTAGAGTGAAAATATTTTCTCCTAACCTTTTTTCTTTTCCCTTCGTAACAATCATTGTATTTAATTCAAGAGGCATACCCATTTTAAACGCTCCTTTAACATAGTTATCCTTTTATGACTATTTTATCATGGTGCTTATTGATTTTTCATCCACTCAGTAAGTCTTTTTACAATTTTTCTATTTTCAGCAGGAGGAAAGTAATGGGTATATTCGTCAAAATACCATGTAGTTACGCTTTTATTAAGCTCTTTCAGTCTATTTTCAAGTCTATATGCATGTTGTATGGTCACATTGCTATCGTTTTTACCATGGATAATTAAAATAGGTGCATGTAATTGTTCTAGCGTATAGAGAGGTGTACGTATTTTGTATCTATCTGGATACTTATTAGGTGTTCCTCCAATAACTCTTTTCAGCATACGTCGTAGATCAATTCTTTCGTTATATGTAAGTGTCATATCAGAAACACCACCCCAAGTTACAACTGATTTTACATTGTGTTCTATAATCCCTGTGAAAAGTGCCATGACACCTCCACGTGAAAAACCAAATACATGAATCCTATCTTCAAAAACGCTATCAAGCTGTTCTAGTACTCGGTAACTTGCAACGGCATCATGCCTATCATTACCAGCAAAGTCTTCATTACCTTCTCCGCCTTGATTTCCACGATAAAAAGGCGCCATGACTACAAAACCTTCTGAAGCAAATTGGACGATGCGCCCAACACGAACTTTACCAACATTTTTTATTCCGCCTCTTAAATATAAAAAACCATCATGCTTACCTACTCTTTTCGGTTCGGCTAATAATCCCTTCACTTTCAAACCGTTACTTAAATATGTTAATTCATATAAAAGGATATTTGGATTAGGCGAAGGTAACCGCTGTCTTTCAATAACATGTCCATCTCTACATTCCAAGCTGATCCCCTCCTTCTACTTCAGAATATAGCATGGAAAAGTATTTATGTTGTTTATGCTGTGATAAACACAATGTATTAATTAAGCAACGATTGTTACTAATCCTGAACAGCTAGTTTGACTTTGAGATGTACGATGATAACAAGAAGGATGGTTGTAGAACAATTTATCTCTTAGGTCGAAAAACAACAATCTCTGGGGAAACAATCAAAATAAGTAACTAAAGTTATTATGAGCTTCTATGTTAAATTCTCTACATACTATTTTCACATGTCAACTACTCTACATTCTAACAGTGTAAGTATTGAAGTGACATTCATAGGCGTTCACCTTTTCGAATGGTGCTTCATAAACTATCTTAGCTTAGAAAAGTATATAGGAGGAACTGGCAATGAAGAAAAAAATAAGCTTTATATTTCTTGTAGCATTTCTAATCTTCATACCATTGTCTGGGTGTAATGAACAACAAATACAAAAATTACGTGTTGCTGAAGTAACCCATTCAATATTTTATGCCCCACAGTATGTTGCATTTTCTGAAGGATTCTTTGAAAAGGAAGGGCTGGAAGTAGAGTTGACAACGACATGGGGTGGCGATAAAACGATGACAACTTTGCTATCTGACGGTGCCGATATTGCATTAGTTGGCTCAGAAACGACAATATACGTCCATGCTCAAGATGCTAATGATCCTGTAATAAATTTTGCTCAACTAACTCAAACCGATGGGACTTTTTTAGTTTCACGCACTAACATCAATAATTTTTCCTGGGACCAACTGAAAGGAAGTACTTTCCTCGGTCAACGCAAAGGTGGTATGCCGCAAATGGTTGGAGAGTTCGTATTAAAGAATCAGGGTATTGATCCACACAAAGATTTAGATTTAATTCAAAATATTGAATTTGCTAATATTGCAAGCGCATTTGCAGCTGGAACAGGAGATTATGTGCAGCTTTTCGAACCAACAGCAAGTATATTTGAACAAGAAGGAACAGGATATATTATTGCATCATTTGGCAAGGAGTCTGGATATGTTCCATATACTACCTTTATGGCAAAAAGCAGCTTTATGGAAGAAAATAGTGAAGCAATAGAAAAGTTTACTCGAGCGATATATCAAGCACAACAATGGGTTGACTCTCATGATGCAGCAGAAATTGCACAATCAATTCATACCTTTTTTGAGGATACATCAATAGAATTAATTGAAACAGTAGTTGATCGATACAAAAGTCAAGGCTCATATGCTACCAATCCAATCTTGGATGCAACTGAATGGAATAACCTTCAAGACATAATGGATGAAGCTGGCGAACTACCTTTACGAGTAGATCATGAAACATTAGTCAACACTGATATTGCTGAAAAGGTGATGTCCAAATAAGAGGTGATGATTCATGAGTTTTTTATTAATAAACAATATACATCACACATATTTTTCTAAATCATCAGCAACTACCGCACTCGAGAATATTAACCTAGCAATTAAAGAAGGAGAATTTATTTCATTTATTGGACCAAGTGGCTGTGGGAAGACAACGCTACTTTCCATTATTGCTGGACTTTTACAGCCCACTAAAGGTGATGTTCTTTTAAAAGACACCAAAGTGACAGCATCAACTCACACTGTCGGCTACATGCTTCAGCAAGATTATTTATTTCCTTGGAGAACGATTGAAGAAAATATTTTATTAGGATTAAAACTCAATCATAAATTATGTGATAGAACAAAAGAGAAAGCTATTCAGCTATTACAAGAAATCGGGTTAGAGGGAACCGAAAATCTGTACCCAAGACAACTCTCTGGAGGGATGCGTCAAAGAGCAGCGCTAGTGAGAACATTAGTAACAGATCCACAAATTTTTTTACTGGATGAACCTTTTTCTGCACTTGACTTTCAAACGAAACTTAAATTAGAAGATCTCGTATCAAACACTTTAAAGGAATACAACAAAACTACACTACTTGTAACACATGATATTGGAGAAGCAATTGCAATGAGCGACCGCATTATATTACTGGATGCAAATCCAGGTAGAATATCCGAAACATTCGTTATTCCAAACACATTAAGTGAACTACCTCCATTTAATGCTAGGCAACACCCCATATATGCTGACCTTTTCCAGAAGGTCTGGAAGGAGTTGGATAAATTTGACACCTCAAACAAAATATAGCGACCTTCATGCCCAATACTTGTATCAGCTAAAAAAAGAAAAACGCGTAGTAAGAATTTATCAACTGCTCATTTTTATTGTATTTTTTTCAAGTTGGGAAATAGCTAGCTACTTTAAGTTGATAGATCCACTATTATTCAGTTCTCCTTCAAAAATCACAAAATTATTAATTGAAAAAGTAGCAGATGGCTCAATATTTGTTCATATAGGTGTCACATTATTTGAAACCGTGCTTGGCTTTATTTTAGGCACCTTATTAGGAACCATCCTGGCTGCACTTTTATGGTGGTCACCACGCCTTTCCAACATATTAGACCCTTACCTTGTTATTTTAAATGCGATGCCGAAGGTTGCACTAGGACCTATATTAATCGTTGCCTTAGGACCTGGATTTACGTCCATTATCGCTATGGGAACTATCATATCAGTAATTATTACAACAATTGTTGTTTACACCTCTTTTAAAGAGTTAGATCCAAATTATTTAAAAGTATTACACTCATTTGGAGCTTCCAAAAGACAATCATTTTTCGAAGCAGTACTTCCTTCTTCATTTCCAACGATCATTTCAACACTTAAAGTCAATGTAGGACTTTCATGGGTTGGTGTAATCGTAGGGGAATTTTTAGTATCTGGTAAAGGACTTGGGTACATGATTATTTATGGTTTTCAAGTATTTAACTTCACACTCGTTCTCCTCAGTTTATTAATTATTGCAGTTTTTGCTACAATTATGTACCATGGCGTTGAATACCTAGAAAGAAAACTGATCAAAGACGTATAAATGGAACTATAGGGCAAAAGAAAGATACACCAGCCTTGCTAATCAAAAACTAAAAACAATTAAAGCTCGCACAAGGACCTGAAGATATATAGACCTTGTTGCGAGCTTATTGTTTATTCATTAATTAATTCTCTTATTCGGTTAAGACTATTTTGTAGCACCCCATCCTTCATAATAAAGCTATAAGAATCATTATAAGCAATATTTTCAGGCAGATGATCGAGTAAAACAGGCCCCTTTGTTTCGTAGTATGTTGGTTGTTCCTCAATTGAGTTGATACTTGCAAAATAGATATTTTTTATAATCCTCTTCTCTTTTCCCATCACCATATATTGACCTATATACCGAAGATCAATAATGTTACCACCTGTTTCCTCCTTCACTTCACGAATTGCTGCTTGTTCTGGAGTTTCTCCTTCTTCGACATTACCACCGGGGAATTCTAGGCCTCGTGTAGCATGATTTGTTACAAGCCATTGTTTGTAAAACCTACATATGACCCACACATGCTTAGGAGATAAAGAAAATGGATGATTGTCAAATGAGAGGTAAACATCATTAAAATAATAGTCCTTAAATTGTATTTCCATTGCACTTCTCTCTCCAACTGTTTAGTTATAAAAATATTAACATAATTCATTAAATTTATCACGACTAGTAAGATTTGTAAATTTATATTTTCAATTAAAAGTACACTTGTTATAATACATATTGAGGAACGAATCAAACAAATCTCCCAAATTTATCTACTAATATATATTAAAAATAAGGTTTGTGAAACTTCCTTTATGTTAAATCGTATACATAGTATACACTTTACGAGGAGGAACTATATTGAAAAAGCTAATAACTACTATGTTCGCTGTATCTTTTGTATTACTACTCGCAGCTTGTTCTTCATCAGACGCTGATGTAAATGATTTGTTTAACAAATCAATGGAAGCTGCTCAAGATCTAAATAGTTTTTCAGTTGATATGGTAATGGATCAAACAATTGAAGTGGGAACAGAGAGCATTCCCCAAAACATGGAAATCTATCTAGATATGGTGCAAGAACCATTAACGATGTATCAACAGATGTCTATATCTATGGGTGATGCAATCAATGTAGATACAGAGTCATATTTTACTGAAGAAGGATTTTTCATGTATGATTCAATGAGTAATTTGTGGCAAAAACTCCCTAGTGAGCAATTTGAACAAATTATGCAAATGTCTAAAAATCAGCAATCTCCAATAAATTCTCTGAAGCAAATGGAAAAGTTTGTTGATGATTTTGAACTTATCGAAGAAGATGACCAATACATCTTTAAACTTTCTTCTACAGATGAAAAAATGAAAGAGTTAATTACTTCAATGATTCCACAGGATCAACTCACAAGTGCTGGAATGGCAGATAACATTGACCAATTAATGGAAAATATGACTATTTCAACATTAAAATATGAAATAACTGTTGATAAAGAGACTTACTATCCAAAAAATATTTCAATGATTATGGACTCAACGATGACAATGGAGGGAGAGACTGTCGGATTCTACCAAGAAATGACAGGTAAATACTCTAATTTTAATGAAGTCAGTGAAATTTCTGTTCCTGAAGAAGTTATAAACACAGCAACTGAAAGTCCTCTATAATCATATTGAGGTCACTCATAATTAAGAGTGACCTTTCTGTTTATTACGCTTACTCATAAATTTATCTTTCGTCCAAATAATCTACCTTAAAATTTCACGTACCAAACCCATCTATTGTATATGAGTTTCAGCACACTTCTTCACTGCTTTGCTCACCACATCAACTATACAAGTAATACATTTTATGTTTTTTCATTGAAAAATACATCATGTAACAATCCTTGCTCTTCAATAAATTCTCTAGTTTTTCTATCCCCTAATTGGTAAATTAATTGAAGTATTTTCTCGAGCGTTTCATCATAGGCGTCATTTTGTTCATCATCATGATATTGAATATACGGGATGTGTGCCCTAAAAAAATTTTGCCATTCTGTTGAATAATTTTGGTCAAAATATTCACGTAATGTTGTAATTTCTTCGTCTGTTGCAAATACTTTATAATTCCAAGGAGATGCTGTACTTAATCTCGAAATTTCTCCACTTCCTAAAGAGATATAATAAGCTTCCTTCTCTTTACTCATAATTATTCAACTCCTATATATGCTTAAATATAGGTTTTTCTATCAAGAGTAAAATATACACATAATATATCTCTCTTGCTTACTGATTATTGCGATCTCTTAACAATTTAATGGCTCGAGTAAGAACTTTGGGAACAGGTACTCCAGCCCTTCCTGCATTTTCAATAATCGATAGCAATTCATTAGAAAGATAAAAAAAGATTGTGGTATCACGTAAAAAATGATATTCTCCTAGAATGAGGTCTATTAAATGAGCAATTGCAACTAATGCAAATATAAATATCTTTTGCATAATTCCTTTAAACCCTATTCTGCTGGACAAAGTCCCCTCTATAGTTGCAGATATCATCCCGGTTACATAATCAATGATTACAAATACGAGTAAAATTACCATTAATTTGTCCCAACCACCGAATAGGAATGTCACTGTGGAACATAAAAATGAAAAAGCCACGATAAAAATATATTTTTCCAACATTACCTTCCTTTCTTTGGATAACTGGTTAACAAGTGAAATTAAGCTTTTCCCTTACTTCAAGTTATGAGAAACTTAACATATTGATTGAGTGAATGCCTTATAAAGTGGACATTGTAACCTAATTATTATGAATTTATTTTGTTTGACAGTCATAGACTATAGGATAATCAATATATTGGAGTGAGAAGAATGAAGTTAGTCGACGAACTTTATGATATGTATCGTCATAAATTAACAGGTGACGAAGAAGATGCTGAAATTTTAACATTGGCACTGCTAGAACAATTAGATCGTAATGATATCTTGTCGATGGTTGAGGAACTAAGTGATTATGAATTAGTTGGTTTAGTTAGCTTATATATCACTGAAAAGCTAAAGGGGAAAATAGCGCGAGATGGAGTAGGCAATAATAGACGTTCATCCATTTCTGAACTACGAAATCTTCATTGATTTTCTCTCCTTCATTTCATAAGACTCTTTTCGAAAACTTTGTCGTAACAGTTCCTAAACTAAAAGATAAAGATATCGATTTACTCAATAGTCATCGTTTTAAGAGAAAATGGCACGAAATCCAGGTGTATACGTGTTTATTTTTTCATACGAAAAACAAACACTCTATGCGAAAATAGCCTTTTATAAACAACATATTCGGTCATTATGAGTATTCATGAAGGAGGGTAAATTTTTGCTTACTGTTTTAATAATATCAATTATTATCGTCCTTGGTGTTCTTTTTATAACATTAATGACAACCTCAAAAGCATATCAATATGAGCATACAGTTGACGATTTACAAGAAAATCACCATATCGAAACCGAAGATAAAACGTCTTAACTAACAACTGCTATATTTACATAAATTATAAATCATTGTGTACAAGCCTGATCTTACAATTCATTATTGTTATTGATGAAACAGTTGACAGTTTAGTAACTAAATTGCAAAAAACCCACCTTGGAAGAGGTGGGACATAGCACAATAAAACAAAATCACCATAAACTTTTCGTGCCGTGGAGAGAATGGAAGCCTCTCCTTAAATATTAAGGTATGTTAAACTTTTCACGATATGTAAACCTCACTCCATTAACCCTAGTTCAACTGCTCGATGAGCGATTAAATCATCTACGTCGCTCGGTAGACCATCCAACGATCCAAATTCATGTTCCCAAATGTTAGCAAATGAATCAACACACGATGGAAATGTTAATTGATTAGCATACTTAGCTTCTTCTTTAAACGCCTTAATTAGACTTTCTTTATTCATAACCATCATTTATCTCTCCTTAGTGAATAAATAAATAGGGCAGACCCGATGAAGAGTCTGCGCTATGCTTATTTTCCTTTTGAAAAATGATTAGCTTGGTGTGAATGTTCGACAGTCTGTCTCTTCTGTGCTATTTGCAGAAGTACCACTGTGGCTAATCACATATATTTCCTGAGCATTGCATTTGTTTCCCTGTTTCCAATAATGACAATTATTTACCTCACATAAAACATCTTTTGCCATAGTTACTTACCCCCTAAAAAAATGATACATAATATATCATTTGTTTTTAGGAATTTTTCATACTATATAAAAACTGTAAAATGAGCCCTTTATATTTTTAACTTACTTGAATAATTAAACAGCATTTCTTTTTTCTAACAAACATGAGCTGTTAAATCGGTTTAATAACCTTAAAAGAGAATAAAAGATACCACGAAAGTCCATGTACTTATAGTACAAAGCAACAATCTATGCGAAAACTGTGTCGGTAAGTATCCTACTTCTCAATTTTTGATGGATGTATGGATGATTTTTTTTCTGGTACTGGATCAATGCCACCCGGATGAAAAGGATGACATTTTACGATACGTTTCATTGTTAACCAGCCACCCTTTAATGGTCCAAAGCGCTTAATCGCTTCAAGTCCATAGTGAGAGCAGGTTGGATAAAAACGACATGTCGGTGGTTTTAAAGGCGATATGACAAGTTGATAAAAACGAATAAATCCAATAAATATTTTTTTAAGCAAAGTGACTCACCCTAACTATATAATACCTTTAATAAAGGTCATTTCATAAATTTGTAATTTTTTATTACTTTACATATGAGTAACTGATGTGTATTATATGATTTTTATAGTCTTCGGAGAAGAAAAGATGCTCCAAAAGTTAGTTGTATACGTTTTTAGCTCTTATTAGGAAAAAGCAACAATTAATGCGAAAACAGCCTTAATAAATGATATACTATTTTTAGCTGTATAGAAAATATTATGTTTATCGAAATTTCATGTTAAGTGAAAATTTGTGCTTGGACATGTATAATAAAAAAAGAAAAAATGACAATTTATATAGGAGTGGTTATCCATGCCATCAGTTGAAAGTTTTGAATTAGATCATTGTATTGTAAAAGCGCCTTTTGTAAGACATTGTGGCGTTCACAAAGTAGGAAGCGACGGTGTAGTCAATAAATTTGATATCCGCTTTTGTCAGCCAAATAAACAGGCTATGAACCCTGATGCCATTCATACACTTGAACATTTATTAGCTTTTAATATTCGTAAATATGCTGAAAGATACAACCACTTTGATATCATTGATGTGTCTCCTATGGGATGTCAAACTGGCTTCTATCTAGTTGTTAGTGGAGAACCATCTGTAAGTGAAATCATTGATTTGTTAGAAGATACATTTAAAGAGGCTGTAGAAATAACTGAAATTCCAGCTGCGAACGAAAAACAATGTGGTCAAGCGAAGCTACATGACCTTGAAGGTGCTAAACGCCTTATGCGTTTTTGGTTAGAACAAACTAAGGAAGATCTCCATCAAGTATTTTAACATGTTCATATGAATGACTGTAAGCTATTATTACTGAAAACTCAGCTAGATAAAATCGAAGTGCTGATAAAAGAGTCTACATCGCACGAACTGTATATACAGTTTTTTCTTAGTATGATAAATAATAATTAATTCCACAAAACTAAATATAACAAAGGGTAGACCTCACTCCATATAGTATAAATAAGTAATATATGTTGTGGGGTCTACCCCTTATAAAAGACAAATCACTTCATTCCACTAAAGTTGTTATTGAATTTCTTCATTTCTGTTTGAATAGTGTCAAGATCAAGATGTTGTTCTACAATTTCAGCTAATTTTTCAAAGCTTTCCTCCCTTAAACCATTAAATGATCGACGTAATTTAATCGGCGACAAGCCTTTCTTAACTCTAAGGTGATTCAACAGCTTTGTTCGAAATAAATCATTATGCATAATACCATGAAAATATGTCCCAATGACATCATACTTCCCTTTTACACATCCATCTGTATGTTGGTCTGTAATAACAAACGGATTACATTGGTTAAGGTTGTTAGTAACTCCCATGTGTATTTCATAGCCTGTTACAAATACTTGCTCACCTTCAAATTCCACATAACCTTCAGAAAGAGTCGTCTTCTTTCCTTTTGTAATTGTCGTTCGAATAGGTAAAATACCTAGCCCATGACAACTAACTTGTGATGTTTCAATTGAAAATGGATCTTCAATCATTTCACCTAACATTTGATAGCCACCGCAAATGCCAAAAATAAGCGTATTTTGTTCTTTATGGAGGTACTGAATCCCCTCTGTCAATCCACTATTATGCAAAAATGTACAATCATCAATTGTATTTTTACTTCCAGGTAAAATAACTAAATCTGGCTTGCCCAACTCCTCTATGTGTGAGACAAATCTTACATGGCAATCTTCTTCAATATGAAAAGGGTCTATATCTGTAAAATTTGAGATAAACGGATACCTTATGACAGCAATATCAATATCTTTTACACCATTTTGAGACCTATTGTATGTATCTAAAACAACAGAATCTTCGGCATCTATATGAAGGTTTGGAATATAAGGGACCACACCTAATACTTTTTTACCCGTATAACTTTCGAACCATGTTAGCCCTGATGTTAATAAGTTTATATCTCCACGAAATTTATTAATTATTACACCTACCACTCGGTCACGCTCTTCTTGTGTAAGTAACTGTAATGTACCAACTAAGCTTGCAAATACCCCTCCTTTGTCAATATCCCCAACCAAAATTACAGGAGCGTTAGCCATTTTAGCTACCCGCATATTAACAAGCTCTCGGTCATTTAAATTTATTTCTGCAGGGCTTCCTGCTCCCTCAATCACGATGCGGTCATATTCTTCAGCAAGCTTTTCATATGAATCAGTAATAATCTGTAAGCCTTGTTCAAAGAAATCTTGCCTATACTCACTAGCCTTCATATTTTTCATAGGCTTACCGTGCACAACAATTTGAGATTGGCTATCTCCAGTTGGTTTAATTAATATGGGGTTCATATCAGTAGTTGGTAGAACCCGAGCAGCTTCAGCTTGAACCCCTTGAGCTCTCCCTATTTCTTTACCATCTTGTGTAATATAAGAGTTCAAAGCCATATTTTGTGATTTAAAAGGTGCTGTTTTATATCCAGCATTAGCAAATATCCTACAAAATGCTGTCGCAATTACACTTTTCCCACTATCTGAATGTGTACCCTGAATCATAATTGGAAATCCTATTCCCACTGTTATCCCCTCAATTTAATAGATTATTATCATTTTAGCTCATATAAAATGTTATGTTCTGATACAAATAAACTCAATATTTCGTGAATTTATGAAAAATTACAATACCTTCAGCAATTTGTTCATTGTTCATATCAAAGCTAAGAGATCGTAATTACAACAAGAAATAAATTGTAAAAATTATAATGATGACAATAAAGAATGAAGATAAAAAGAAAATGAATACCTTTGGTGATTGAAATGACCCTTCATTTATATCATGTTGTTTTTGTAAATAGTTCCTTGTAGAAAAAATGATTGTAGCTATCCCCAATATTACAGAAAGTACTTCAACGATATTAGCAATGAAACTCACAGACTTTGTCATAGTTCGTGGAAATGTAAAATGTAAATTTGCAATGAGAAAACCCACTCCAATAATAGCTATTGCAGTTCTAATCCAAGCTAAATACGTTCTTTCATTAGCTAAGTGTTGTTGTATATATTTTGAATCAGTCGTTTCCTTCATAAAATTCACCTTCTTAAAATATGGCTGTTTCTTTTCGTTCTAAGATATAAAATACTTATACACAAAGCGGTTGTAGCATCTTTGCTCACTTAACATGAGGTCAATTGCATGAATTTTTTTGCTTTCCTACATTAGTCTCAGCAGCAACATTGTTTACAAAAGGCTGTTTTCGTATCGTTTGTTGCTATTCTAAAATACGTATAAGCCAAGCGGCCGTGAAATCTTTTCTTATGTTATATGACATCAATTGCATAAATTAATTTGTTGCTTTCCTACATTAGTCTCAGCAGCAACATTGTTTACGAAATGAGACCTCCGAAAAGAGTCTAAATTAAAAAATGAGACGTTTGTGTTATCAAAAGTCCCATTTTTAAAGTTAATTCTCTAACTGCTCTAGTCTTCCAGAATCTAAATGAAATAAAAAGCCTAAGATTTGTATCCCTTCACCATACTTTTTATAGACTGGATGACTTTTTAGCTTTTCAATTTGCTTTATGACATTGACTCTAGACATATCGTCTAAGGATAAACTATCTGATCGGTCTTCTAACGGTAAGTTTTCCTTAATACTATTAATCCAGTATTGCAGCTCTGGCTCTTGATTATTATTACATGCAGCTGCAACACCACCACAATTTGTATGGCCCTCAATAATTATTTTTTTTACTTTAAGATGATAGAGAGCATAGTATAAACTCGCTGAAAAGCTCTCATCATCTTTATTTACTTGATTGGCAATATTACGATGAACAAACATTGTACCCAATGGCATTTGGCTTATCACTGAAGGACTGACTCTTGAATCGCAACAACTTAACACGAAATATTCGGGGCTTTGTCCTTTTGAAAGCTCTGAGAAATAAAGTTTATTTTCCGATAAAGTTTCCTTAACAAATCGTTCATTTTGTTTTTGAATGTCCATTATAAGCCTCCTGTAAATATTCTTATTGCAGATCTAACGCATGCTGTAAGGAAAGATAACTAATATTGTTCCCATATTTGCTCTCCCAATCTGCTCTTTTCACTAAATCTTTTACTGGACCCTTCATGCCAGCAATTAATATTTCTATATTCGCCTGCTTATAGTCGTCAATGATTTTTTCAAGTTCATCAATTGAAACAGCATCTATGGCATTGACACTTGAAAAGTCTAAGACGATCTTTGTCGTACTAGGATGATCTGCAATTTCTTTTCTTAATTGTTCTTCAAAGAAACCCATATTTGCAAAATATAATGAAGCATCTATTCGAAATATAATGGTATCTTTGAACGTTTTTGCGTTTTCATAACGTTTAATATTTCGGAACACATTTTCTTGTTCAATATACCCTAATTGTGCAACATGAGGATATGCGCTTCTCCAAATAAACACAAGTAGTGAAAAAGCAATACCTATTAAAATACCTTCTTCGATACTTGTAACTAATGTAGCTATAAAGGATACGATAAGTGTCCAACCGTCTACCTTTTTTATTTTAAACAAATGCACTGCTTCTTTCACATCAATTAAGCCAAAGACAGCTACCATAATAATCGCGGCTAACACGACGTTAGGCAAATAGTAAAATAATGGTGTGAAAAATAACAATGAGATAATGATTAAAACCGCGGTAATGATTGAAGCTAATCCAGTTTTAGCACCTGCTTGATAGTTAACTGCTGATCTTGAAAATCCACCTGTCACTGGGTATGCTGAAAAGAAAGAACCGACAATATTAGCTAGTCCTAAGCCTGTTAATTCTTGATTTGAGTTTATTTTATCATTTTCCTTCGCTGCAATTGCTTTTGCAACTGCAATTGATTCCATAAAACCAACAAATGAAATTGTCAAAGCAATCGGAAGCAAGCTTGTGATCGAGCTTATGTCAAATGCAGGTAATGACATTGTTGGTATCCCTCTAGGGACTTCTCCAACAATACTTACACCGAACTCTTGGAGGTTTAAAAAATATACAAGTAATGATCCACCGACTACAACAATTAATGCTGCTGGGAAACGAGGATAGTTTTTCTTAAAGTAAAGTAAAATCGCAATGCTTAATGCCCCTATTGCTAAAGTGATAAAATTAACATTTCCAATTTGAACAATTGCCCCATATAATACTTCGAATACACTTCCCCTTGCGATATCAACTCCTAATAAATGCTTTAGCTGACTTAAACCTATAATTAGTGCTGCTGCAGATGTAAATCCACTAATAACTGCATGCGACAAAAAGTTAACGATGAACCCAAGTCGAAATATGCCCATTCCGAACTGAATCACCCCAACCATGAGTGAGAGCAATAATGCATAGGATAAGTATTCACTTGATCCAGGTTCAGCCAATGTCGATACACCTGAAAACACAAGTAAAGACACCATTGCTACAGGACCTACTGCTAATTGTTTTGAAGATCCAAATAAAGCATAAATGATTAAGGGGATAGTAGAGGCATAAAGTCCTATCACAGGAGGTAAGCCTGCAAGCATTGCATATGCCATACCTTGAGGAATTAACATGATAGCAACGATAAGACCAGCAGATAAATCTCCCTTAAGATATGACCCTTTATAACTCTTCATCCAATCAACAGCAGGGATAAGGTACTTTAACATCTTTAATCATTCCTTCATTTTATCATAATTATTGTATAAAATGTTTAATTTGGGTGTAACAAAAGGGTGTTTTGGACAATGTCACGTACATGAGCTTTGTCCAAAAAAATTTATCTTATTATAAATTATCTTTTGTTAATTCTGATGCTATTTTAAACTGAGTTACAACAGCAAAAGGGGAGCTTTATCCCCTTTCGTAAAAAAGCAAAACACGAATAGATCTATGACTATAAAAATCATAAAATACACATCAGTGGCTCCAATTTAAGTGAAAAAAGCAACAAAGTATAAGAATAGAGCCTTCGAAAAATAACTATCCGTACAAAAATAACCTTTTATTACTTATTAATGTGTATGATGAACTGCACAGCGATTAGGTCCAATTTCTAATTCTTGTTGCTTCTCTACTGATGCATCCTCAACTCCACGATTAATCGCTATGATTTCTTCAAAGTTTGGTGGAGTTTCTGTACTTGCAGATTGTGCTACAAATTCAACAAAGTCATCTTCTTTTTGATTTAACATCACTTCATTTTGCTCGCGAATGGTTCCTAATTTCTCACCTATATAACCTTGTTGATTGACTTCATCATCAAAATCAGCATAATGTGCTGGTAGTACAATTACATCATCAGCAATTTTAGCTACTTTATCGTATACAGTCGTATATAAGTCCTTAGCCCATTCTCTTACCTTACCACCTAAATCTGGACGTCCTAATCCACTTACAAAAATTGTATCTCCTGAAAAGAGTAACTTGTCATTCACAAAGAAAGAAACACTCCCCGGGGTATGACCAGGCGTTTTAATAGCAATGACTTCAAGAGTAACTTTTTCAAACTCAATTATTTCATGCTCCTCAAACGGTTCATGATCGAACACTGCGCCTTCACTTTTCATGACATAGTATTTAGCACCTGTTTCTTCTGCAAGCTGTCGTCCACCTGATATATGGTCAGCATGGAGGTGAGAGTCAACAACATGCGTAATTGTAGCCCCCTCATCGTCCGCTATTTCTTTATAAATATTAGTAAAACGTGCAGGATCTACGATTAACACTTCTTCGCCAGAAACGATCATATAAGATAGACACCCTTTACCAACTCTAATAAACTGATATACTTTCATATCTTTATCACGATAAACTTCTGTTTTATACAAATATTCACTCCACGACTTCATACCACCTTTTAAATAAGAGGCAGCTAACCCTTCCTCACTGAGCATTTCAGCTACCATTTTCGAAGATCCCTCTTTGGCACAAACAACAAGTATTTCTTTATCTTTTGGTAATTGTTCAATAATATCTTCAACACCATCTAACAGTTCAAAATAAGGTATGTTTAAATGGTCAATGTTCACCCCTTCAATTTTCCAATCTTTAAAGTCGCTCTCATTTCGCACGTCAAGAATAAATACTTGTTCTCGTTCAAGAATATTCTCTAATATTTCAACACTTGTAATTTCTCTTACACTCATGTATTTTCCCTTCTTTCATTAAAATGTTAGTGATACATTTGCATCCTTAGCAAAATCTAAAAACGTCACCGCACCGCCGACATCAATACCTTCAACAAAATCCTCTTTTTGTAATTGCATAACATCCATTGTCATTTGACAAGCAATCATTTTCACACCTAAATCTGTTGCCATTTGAACTAACTCTGCAATCGGTGGTACTTTAGCAGCTGTAAAACCTTCTTGAAAATGCTCCTTGCCTTGTGGAAGCGGAAGATTCTTATGTGCTTCCTTGTGAATCAAGTTAAGCCCTTCAAAGGTGAAGAAAATACCAACCTCTGCGTCAGTTGCAGCTGAAGCAGTGGCTATATTAAACACTTTATAAGCATCAAATAATCCCCCATTAGATGCGATGATTGCTACTTTGTTTGACATCTTTTTTTCCTCCGTATCATTTATTAAATTTGTTTATTAATTGTTTATTAAAGGCTCTACCAATTCCATCAACTTGTTCGGATCGTATCCTAATACCCATTTTCCATTTACTTCTGTTTGCGGAACACCCATATGTCCAGTTGCCGCAAGAATTTTTTCTACTGCTTGTTGATTACTCTCAAGGTTAACCTCTTTATATGGAATTCCTTTATAGGCTAAAAAATTTTTCATTTTAGTACAATAAGGACATGTAGATGTCGTATAGACAGTTACATTTGCCATGACCCCCCCCCTTTCATTAAATTAATTTAGTAGTTTCACCTTTCCACGTACTCATACCAGGAATAACATTAGTAACTTTGTTAAATCCTTTTTTTGTTAATTGCTGTGCTGCTAAATCACTCCTACTTCCAGTTCGACATATTACATAAATATCATCATCTTCATTTACTTCATGAATACGGCTTGCTAATTCACCAAACGGAATTGATACTGAACCTGGAATATGATTAAAAACAAATTCAGATGGTTCTCTTACGTCCAGGATTACAATATCCTCATCTGTATTTATTTTTGTTAATAACTCTTCATTATTTATTACAATGGGATGCTTTGTTTCAGCTAATTCTTCATCAGCAGATTTACGTAAATAGTGTCTTATGATGGCCCCTTCTTCTATTGTTCCTAAATATTGATTTCCTGTATTTTCTGACCAAGCCTTAAGGTCTGCTGTAGAGCCTTTATCTGTTGCTTGAATTTCTAGTACTTGACCTGGCTGTATGTCATTCATTGCTTTTTTTGTTTTCACAATAGGCATTGGACATGATAAATTTTTTGCATCTAAAACATGATCTGTTTTAATCGAGTTCACTTGAAATACCTCCAAAATAATAATTTCTGAATTACTTACTCACATCTACCCTTTTTTAATCCAAAATTTAAATACGTTGTTTTCATCAGTCGCTTTCAACAATTCATGGCCTGTAGCATTCGCCCATGCTGTAAGATCTTTTGTTGCACCTTTGTCAGTAGCGTGTATTTCTAGAATTTCACCTGAATTCATTTCATTAATTGCTCTCTTTGTTTTTACAATTGGCATTGGACATGATAAGCCTTTTGTGTCTAGTACTTTATTTGAAATCAATTTGTCTCCTCCTTAGATACCTATAAGGGTATTTTAAAAATAAAAAATTTTTCTATATGATCATTTATATATACATAGTTTATTTAATATAAATCCGGGGTATTATCTCACCTGTTACAAACGGCTAGAACTACGAGCAATATACGCAAATAGGCTCAGATAAACAGGTTTACATTTCCATCCTCTGCATCCGCTAAATAAGCTCCAACTCCAGCAAACTCTACGCCATCGATAATTTCTTCCTTTTTAAGCCCTAATAAGTCTACAGTCATTTGACAAGCTACCAGTTTTATTTCTTGCTCCTTAGCCATATCTATTAACTGCGGAACAGGCACAGCATTATGCTTTTTAATAATATTTTTAATTAGTTTTGGACCCATTCCTCCAAAGTTCATCCTGGATAGTCCCATTCTATCTGCACCTCTAGGCATCATTTTGCCAAACATTTTTTCAACAAAGCCTTTTTTCACATGAACTGACTGATCCTTTCTTAAAGCGTTTAAGCCCCAAAAAGTATGAAAAATAGTTACTTCATGATCATATGCTGCGGCACCATTCGCAATAATATAAGCTGCCATTGCCTTATCATAATCACCACTGAATAAGACAATTGTTGTCTTTTTTACTTCCCCCATTACTTCACCTCCCCTTCATTTACCCCTAAGGGTATGTTATTTAGCAAAAAAAATTTAGATACCATATTTAATGTTCCGACTTATTACCTTTACCCCTATGAGTATTTTATTATATATTTTATTTTTTATCAACAAATAAATCTTATTTATGAATTTTTTTAAAAAACACGTATTTGTCAACGTTATGTCACTGAAACTTTCTTCTTTTTTCACAACTCTTAAGTATACTACCGATAAAAAAGTGCTCTAAGGTGGAGATCAATGATAAAAAAAATGATTACCTTCACATTGTTTATTAGTTTTACTATGTTTCCAATTGAGTCAAACGCTCAACAGGACCAATTATTGGTCGTAACGCCTGATACTTCTATTCAACAGGTTATAAACAAAGCACCAGAAGGAGGAAAAGTTGTTATAACAAAAGGAGTATACGTGGAAAACATCATTATTGAAAAACCTATTTATTTAATTGCTGAAGAAGGGGTAGTCCTACACGGAAATAACACTGGTTCAGTAATTACAATCAATTCACCAGAGGTGATTGTAGAGGGTTTTCACATTACTCAAAGCGGAAGAGATGACAATGATGCAGGTATCTTCGTCAAGTCCTCTAACGTGACAATTAAATCTAATACATTTACTGATGTTCATTTTGGAATTTATGTTGAAGGAAATGACAACCTCATTGTTAATAATTTTATCACGAGCTACCCTGTACATTTTGCAAAACGTGGTAACGGTGTTCACCTGTTTTCTGGCAATAACAATGTTGTGAAAGAAAATACAATTAACGAAGTGCAAGATGGCGTGTATATCGATTTTGCAACAAATAGTAAAGTTATTGATAATGAAATCACTCAATCACGTTATGCTGTACATTTTATGTATGGTGAGGGTGGGGTTGTACAGGGGAATTATTTAGTGTCCAACATTAATGGATTAATGATTATGGCATCCGAAAGAATTCACATTTATGCCAATACTTTTGCAAAGCAACTTAGCTACCATGGATACGGAGCACTTATTTATGATTCCGATAATATTACCTTAATGGACAACAAAATAATACAAAATAGTAACGGTATAGCTCTACAAAATGCACGTCAATGTGAAGTTAATCATAATGCCGTTGCTGGAAATCATGTAGGTATAAGTATTTTAGCTAACAATGAAGGTTGTAAGATTACTAACAATAACTTTATGGGAAACGTAGCTCAAATAAAATTGATCACAGAAGAAAAGGGATTTTACAACAACTATTGGGATGATTATCGCTCATTTGATTTAAGTGGGGATGGCATAGGAGAAATACCATATAAAACTGGTTCAATGTATAACGAAATACTTAGTAGACAGCCTTATATACAGTTCTATTTTGAAAGTCCTGCTATTAAAATGTGGACTACCGTTGAATCAATGGTACCATCATTAAGCGTTGCAAACATTGTTGATCCATTTCCTCTTGTGGAACCAATTTCTATTTCAACAGAAACCACTGAAATGCATGAAAGAAATATAGCCATTGGCTTTATTGCAATATTATTTCTACTTATAAGTAGCTTTATATTTTATA
The DNA here is from genome assembly GCF_033963835.1 of Cytobacillus sp. IB215665. Taxonomy (NCBI): domain Bacteria; kingdom Bacillati; phylum Bacillota; class Bacilli; order Caryophanales; family Bacillaceae; genus Cytobacillus; species Cytobacillus sp. IB215665. The sequence goes on along the minus strand of NZ_JAXBME010000021.1, from coordinate 29,504 downwards.
TTGGGAGGATGTAGTGATGCAACGAAATTATGTACTGCTTTCTACAATAATGATTACAATCCTATTATCATCTTGTAGTAAAGAGATTGCTTATAAACCACGAGAAATTAATCCAGATATAGATATTTGTACGATTTGTAACATGAGTGTTGCACATATAGATCATGCAACAGAGGTCATATTAGATAATGGTGAAATACTAACTTTCGATGATATTGGTTGCATGATTGAATACATAGAAAGAAGTGAAGAAAATACTACAGCAATCAACAAATCATATGTTCGCGATATTAAATCTAACGAATGGATTGAATTACAAGATGCTCACTTTGCCTATCATCAAGAATTTTGGACACCAATGGCTTACGGAGTTATATCTTTTGCCACGAAACAACAAGCCGAGACTTATATTGAAGAAGAAAAAAAAGGTGAGCTGCTAGAATATGTTGATTTGCTCAATCATAATTGGGACGGATTTTAATGATGAGCATATGGATTATAGCGAAACAAGAATTAAAGCTTATGATGAGAAGTAGATGGATCCCCAGTTTTGCTTTGTTATTTACGACCTTAGCAGTTACTATTGTTTATTTTAGTGGAATGAACACCGAAGCGGGCTACGATGGCTTTACTAGAATGACTGGTAGCCTTTTAAATCTATCTCTATTTCTTATTCCTTTAGTCACACTATTAACAGGGAGCTCTTTTATTGCTGGCGAAAAGGAAGACGGTGGCTTTTCTTTGTTATTAACATACGCGCTACCGCCTCGAAAGATTTTAATTGGGAAATATGTTGGCATGTTGATTGCTCTAGCTTCTGTTATTTTCCTAGGATATGGCTTAGCTGGAGTGATACTATTATTGCAGCATGGTAGTATAACAACTACATTATTTTTGTTATTCGTATTTTTTACATTACTATTAACGATGATGTTTTTAGCGGTTGCAATATGCATCGGAGTTATATCTACTAATCGTTTTCAAGCATTAGGATTTAGTCTAGTAGTTTGGGCTACACTTGTGCTGTTTTATGAATTTGGCGTCATAGGTTTAATTACATTTGTTGATCGTTCATTTGTTCTACCAATCATTACGGTATCGATATTATTCAATCCAGTAGAAATTATTAGAGTGTGGACAATATTGATGATGAATAGCGGAGAAATATTTGGACCGACATTGTATGATTTCACATTGTGGGCACAAGGAATGATAGGAAATATCGCTTTTTCTTCAGCAACGACCTTATGGATAATATCGCCATTAATACTAGCAAACCTATTTGTGAAGAAGGGGATTAGAAATGAGTGAACTGGATATCGTGATAGAATGTCATAATGCAACGAAAATTTATAATAACAATAATCAAGTACAAAATATCGATTTTACAGTTCAAAAAGGAACATGTCTTGCTCTTTGTGGCAGTAATGGTGCTGGGAAAAGCACTATTATAAAGATGCTAATCGGTATTATTACTCCCACATCTGGAGAAATATATTTGAATAAACATAAAGTTTCTGCTAAAAACACCTTTTATAAATCAATGTTTTCTTATATGCCGGATAGCATGGTTTTCCCGAAAACTTTAACAGGATATGAAGTGCTCACATTTTTTGCAAAGCTAGACAAATTGCCACTCAAACAAGTAACAGAACTTATTCGCGTAGTCGGGTTAGAGAACGACCAACATAAAAAAGTAAAAGAATATTCAAAGGGAATGCAGCAAAGACTTGCACTCGCTCAAGCTTTGTTATCTGAATCACCTATCCTCGTATTAGATGAACCAACTAACGGACTAGACCCATACTGGGTACGTCGCTTTAAACAAATTATCAAACATGAACAAGAGAAAGGCAAAACGATCATTTTTTCATCTCATGTCCTTTCAGTTGTTGAAGATCTTGCAGATACAGTTGTTTTTATCAATCAAGGTCAAATGCTAATCAATGATTCAATTCACAATTTATGCAGTGTAGATGGGGAATATCGATCTCTTGAAGAAGTTTTCTTTCATTCAGTTCACTCCAGCGTATAATAAGCGCAACATTGATTGTTGCTTTTCGTACTTACATATAAGCACGTCTCTACACCTAGCGGTCGTAAATTCTTGTCTACTGATAAAATCTATGTTCCCTTAAAAACTCATCGTTTTAATAAAAAGGTGTTTTCGCATTGACTATTAAGAAAGTAAACACGTACATAAGTAGAGTTCGTTGCATCTTTTATTCTATATAACAATGACTAACATTATAAAACCACTTTTTATAGGCAAATTTGATAACAATTGTAACAATGTTTACGAAAAGAGCCATACTGAAAAACACCGACCAGAATTCAAATATTGGAAGGTGTTTTTTTGTAAAGCTATTTTTGCATAGATTATTGTTTCCAAGCAAATTCATGATATCGTGCAGTCTTTTCTCTCGGATAATTTAGTGTTATATGTTGTTATTCGGTTCAAAAATAAACACTTACACAAATCGCATTCTCAGCATCTTTGCTACTTTTAAATTATGACCGTCGATAATTTTCAATTTATTTACGAAAAGAACCTACTTATAAGAACGCAAATCCATTTAAGTTATTAACAACAAGGATTAGGATTTCATTGATCTATTTCGTATCATACGTTCTGATAGCAATATACGGCATCATCTTTTTTCAATCAATTTCTTTTGTAAGTAATGATCTATTATTAATACTGCTTAATTCCCATCATGGCCTTCTTCGTTTTGCCCCATTTTTTTCATGTAACGTTCATGAGACACATGATCAATTTCATCCCAGGAAGAGATAGCAGCATTGATGTCCGTACGCTCATCAACAAAGGCTTGAGCAGCTTTTTCTGAGCTAAATAGTGCGTAACCATATTTCATAGGAGTTATGATATCCGCTTTTACCGGAACTGAATCGTCCAGATCAATCCACTCTGATGAATTGTAATCTCTCACCCATTTTGCAATTGCTTGTTCATCTTTGTCTCTTTCATAATTAAGTAAACAGCCAACATCATCAAAAAAATAATGCTCACCATTTTCCATTTGAATTTGTGCTGTAAATACCCCCATTTCATCTTCCATTCCATATACCTTCATATCACAGAACGCACACGTATGTTCATCAGTGGGTTCAACAGCAACAACTTCATGTGTATCAATATTTTGTTGTGAGGATAGCTGCTCACCACTAGCCACCTCTGAAGCTTCCTCTGCACCATTTTCAGTATTGCTACACCCTACTAATGCTCCTAAACTAATCGTAAGAAAAACCATGAAAATAAAAAATTTGCTCATATGTATCCCCCCTTAATATTTTCTAAGTTAGCTTAGCAACTAATTGTGAGGAAACTATGAGAAAATTATTTAAAAGTATTTTCTTCACTATATTGTCATTTTTATCCGACTAAATCATGATACCCTATTTCTCCCTTCCAAGAGAGCATACCCCCAATCATATTTATCGCTCTAAAACCTTGTCCTTCTAAGAAGCGTGTAGCAAGACCACTTCTATTTCCTGAGCGACATACTATGATATATTCCTTAGATTTGTCTAATTCATGTAAACGAAATTCTAATAAACCTAATGGTATATGAATCGCATTTGGAATGATTCCTGTCCTTATTTCATCTACTTCACGAACATCAATGATATTCAAGGTTTCATTATTTCTTAAAATTTTCTCAACTTCTATACTAGTTATCTGCTTCATCTTCATTCTCCAGTCTTTTTACCCATAAGGGTATATTTTGTTCTAAAAAAAAGGGTCTAAACCCTTTCACTTACACTATCTCACATGGATTATTGTTATTTGTACTAAGATATACCACGTATCCAACTGTTTATAGTATCATCAATATCAATTGCAGCAAATCTTAACAAAGAGTCCTCATTCAAAAATAAATTATCTACTTTTAACTAATAAATTTACTGCTTCTTTCACTATTTCTTCTTTTTTATAGCCCTTTTCATCAGCGTTTTCGACACACTCAACTAAATTAGAGCTAACGATTACACCAATTGTCCGATCAATGGCAGCTCGTGCTGCTGATAATTGTGTAATTACCTCTTTACAGTCTTTATCTTCCTCCATCATTTTTAAGACTCCTCTAATTTGTCCTTCAGTTCTTTTTACTCTATTTTTCACTTGATTATTGTATTCCATTTTTACACCACCTAAAAACTAATAATTATTTACAAGTGCAGTCAGTCATCGTATAACTAATTATTTTATATCCTTTACTACGTAAAAAACGGATACCCATGTTTTTTTCTATTTTGTCAGAGGCGATAATATGAACATCATTTTTAGGTAAGTCATTATAATTTCGCTTCAAGTAAGCTATAGGTACGTTAACAGCATTTTTATAAGGGAACTTATGCGAAACATTATAATCTCTAATGTCTACTAATGTAAACTTTTCTTGATGGTTATCGCACCTCTTTACATCTACACATCGTACACCGATTATAGGGAAATATCTTGTGTAAAATAAATAAGTTAAGCTAATCAGTATTATCATTAAGAGATAATTCAATAATCATCCCCCTCACTCTTATAAAATTATACTCATTCTATACCTGAGAGGGTATAATGTCAAGAGATTCACATTACGATTACTGTTTGTAGACTATTTCCTTAGGAACTGTTTTTTAGTTATCGTGATTTCTTCAAGCAACTTATAATTAATATCGAAACCAATCCCTGGATTATTCGGAACATCCACTTGTCCGCCATTAACAGTAACTTCAGGAATAATGACATCTCGTTCCCAATACCTCGATGAAGCTGAAATATCTCCAGGAATAGAAAAGTTTTCTAAAGAAGCTAAAGCTATATTATGTGCCCTGGATATTCCTGTTTCAAGCATGCCACCACACCACACAGGTATATTATTTGATTTACAAATATCATGAATGCGGATAGCTTCATATAAACCACCTACACGACCAATTTTCACATTTATAATTTGACAGCTGCCTAGCTCGATTGCTTTTCTGGCATCATCATATGACGTTATACTCTCATCCAAACAAATTGGTGTTTTGAGCACACGTTGAACTTTAGCATGGTCGATAATATCATCAGAGGCAAGGGGCTGCTCAATCATCATTAATTCATATTCATCTAAAGCCTTTAATCGATCTATGTCTGCTAGGTTGTAAGCTGAATTGGCGTCTACCATTAAAGGAATCTTAGGAAATTCTTTTTTAATCTCCTTAATAATTTCCACATCTTCACCAGGTGCAATTTTTATTTTTATTCTTCGGTACCCTTCTATTAATCTTCTTTCTATAGTTTTTAGCATGCTTTTCGAGCTATCCAACCCAACTACAACTCCAGCATCAACAGACTTCTTCTTACCGCCGAGCAGGCTAGCTAGTGAAACATTTTGCCTTTTCGCATATAAATCCCATACTGCTGTTTCCAAACCTGCTTTGGCCATTCGATTTCGTTTTACATAAGATAACACACCAAATACATCAGACGGATGTGTAATAGACTCTGCAAAAAGCTTTGGAATTAAAAAATCTTCTAACATATGTAGCGACGTTTTAATCGTTTCCTCTGTATACCATGGTGAAGAGAACGCAACTACTTCCCCCCACCCAATAAAACCTTCACGATCTTTTATTTCAATTAATACTGATTCCCTATTTTGAACAGTTTCCAAGCTTGACACAAATGGGGATAATAATTTCATTTTAGTTACATGGAGCGTAATAGTATGTATATCCAGCTTCTCCTTCCCCCCTCTCTTTAGCACACACGATAATTAATTTTCTATATACTCATATAGTTTCCTACGTAATAGTTTATTGCTTGCGTTTCTTGGTAGCTCCTGAACAAACACAATTTTATTAGGAACTTTATACTTCGCAAGCCTAGTGGAACAAAATTGAATAAGCTCACTTTCTGAAACATCTACATCATCTTTACATTTGATAAAAGCACAAGGTACTTGTCCCCACGTTTTATCAAACACTCCTATTACTCCCGCTTCGTCAATATCCTGATGTGAAAGTAGAACGGATTCTATTTCTGCTGGATAGATATTTTCCCCACCAGATATAATGAGGTCAGATCGTCGATCGAGTACAAACAAAAATCCATCATCATCAATATAGCCTATATCTCCTGTATAAAACCAATCGTTATTAAGTGCTTTTCTAGTAATTTCTTCTTGAAATAAATAACCGCTTGTTACATTCGGACCTTTTACAACAATTTCACCAGTTTCGTTTGCTGCAACTATGTCTCCGTCTTTTTCAATTCGTATTTGCGCAGGGAATAATGGTTTTCCCGCCGACCCGATCTTGTTGAGGCTATCTTCAGGTGTGAGTGTAACAATTTGCGATGCTGTTTCGGTCATACCATACGTTTGAAAAACCGGTATGGCTCTTTCTTTACACTTTTTAAGTAATGGGGTTGGCACAGGCCCACCACCTGTTAACATGCATCTAAAATGGGTCGGATAAGAATGGTCTCCTAGCTCATCTATCATTTTTTGAAGCATAACAGCTACGACTGAAACAATTGTTACTCCATCACGCAGGATCGATTGATTTATTTGAGATGGAATAAACCGGTCATGAAGAATGACAGTCATTCCATATATAACACTCCTCATTAAAATTGATAATCCACTTATATGAAATATAGGAACCGCCAACAACCAACGATCCTTCTCATGTAAACCTAAATTCAAAGCAGAGCCAACAGCACTCCACCAATGATTACCGTAAGTTTGAATAACACCTTTCGGTTTGCCAGTCGTTCCTGATGTATACATGATTGTATCAATCTCATGTAAAGGAAATTCTTCAATTAACGAAAATTCCGTTTCTTGTAAACGATTAAGTTGTTTGACACTCACTATATTCAATAAGGGATTTTCATTAGCTATTCCTTTAGAAATATTAGAAAATGCATCCTCAGTAATAAAATAATCTACTCTAGCATCAACAATTTGCCATGCAATTTCTGCCTCAGTGAGCCGAGTATTAAGGAGAACAGTAATGGCACCAATATGTTTTAACGCATGGATGGTTTCGATAAATTCTATACTATTATTCATTAATATTGCTACTGTATCATCCTTTTTCACACCAAAAGAGTGTAACTTTCTTGCCTTCGTTATAGCCCGTTCGTGTAAATTTAAAAATGTAATTTGCTCTTTATGATAAGTAACGGCAATACGGTTAGGAGTTAATTTAGCCCGTTGTAGTAAAAAGTTTGGAATGACTTGTTGCATACTCATGAAAACCACCTCACAAGATGTCCTTATAACGATAGTAAAACAGCTTGATGAAGTTACCCACCAAGCTGTCTTTTACACTTATCCTATTTATTATAAAGGATTAAAAATCGTATTTAATTGCTCATTTTAAGGAAAACGTGGAAACTGTTTAAAGTCAGGGCTACGTTTTTCTTTAAATGCATCACGACCTTCTTTTGCCTCTTCAGTCGTATAGTACAATAAAGTTGCATCTCCTGCAAATTGCTGGATGCCTGCTAAGCCATCAGTGTCAGCATTAAATGCTGCTTTTAAGAAGCGAAGAGCTGTTGGACTTTTCTCAAGCATTTCTTCACACCACTGTACCGTTTCGTCTTCAAGTTGTTCTAAAGGAACAACAGTATTTACTAATCCCATATCCATCGCTTCTTGTGCACTATATTGACGACATAAATACCATATTTCACGAGCTTTTTTATGTCCAACAATTCTAGCTAGGTAGCCAGATCCATAGCCAGCGTCAAAGCTACCAACTTTAGGTCCTGTTTGACCAAAAACAGCATTTTCTGCTGCAATTGTCAAATCACACACAACATGTAATACATGTCCTCCACCAATTGCATATCCAGATACCATCGCAACTACAGGCTTTGGAATGACACGAATTAAGCGCTGAAGGTCTAATACATTTAAACGAGGAATTTCATCTTCACCTACATAGCCTCCATGCCCACGAACCTTCTGGTCTCCACCTGCGCAAAACGCTTCGTCACCTGCACCAGCTAAAACAATGACACCAATGTTAGCATCGTCTCTAGCATATGCAAAAGCATCTATCAACTCCATTACAGTTTTTGGACGGAATGCATTGCGTACTTCAGGACGATTAATCGTTACCTTTGCAATGCCATTATAAGTCTCATATAAAATATCTTCGTACTTTCTCTCAGAAACCCACTCTCTTCCCACTTACGTAATCCCCCTTATATTTATGTAGTTTACGCTTACAAAAACTCATATACTATTTTACCAAAAATTCGTGGTTGTTCCACATGAATTGTATGACCAGCATGATTAATTTTCTCCCACTTAACATATGGTAATAATTTTACCATCTTTTTCGCGATATTGTGAAACTTCGTATCATCCATACCTGTTATTAATAATGTTTGATGAGGAAACGAAGACAATTTGTCCCACCATGATGGCTGAACACCTGTTCCAAATCCTCTAAGGCTATTGGCTAAGCCAATTGGATTGTTTTCTAGACGTTGTTGACGAATCAGCTCCTGGGTTTGAACAGGTAGTTGCTTCATATTATGAAAAAGTGGGAGGTTTGTCCATTTATCTACAAACCATTCCATTCCATATTGTTCGATCGCCTCAGCTAAATGTTCATCAGACTGTTTTCGGAGTAGTCGTTCTTGTTCTGTTGCTAAGCCTGGTGAACTGCTCTCTAATATTAGCTTATCTACTCGTTCAGGGTATAACATTGCTAGTGATAATGCAATTCTACCACCCATTGAATAGCCGAGAATATTCGCTTTTGTTATGTGAAAATTGTTTAGAAGTTGAACCAAATCTAACACAATAGATTCCATATTGTATCTATTACTATCTAAGGGTGATGCTGTATCTCCATGACCTATTATATCTATTAAATAAAGAGTTGACTTAGCTCCCCACTTACGAATAAATGGTTGCCAACTCTTGGTAGAGCCTGTAAAGCCATGTAACAGTATTAATGGTGGACCTTCACCGACGATCTCAATATTGTAGAGCACACTATTTAATTCAATTTTCATCATCTACACCTAAAAAGGAATCAATTTCAGCGATTGCCATGTTCCATAGGGAGCGATGCATTTCCACATTCGTAGTTCTATCAGTTGTTAATTCAATAACAGATAATCCATCAACGTGAATAGACTGTTGAACCTTTTCTCGAAAGTCGCTCCACTTAGTAACACGATTAAATTCACCATCATACATTTTAACAACATACTCATAATCAAGACCTAATGGTGTTCCAAATAAAGTCTCAAAATGAGTTTGGTGTTTAGCCTGTGGTAAAAATGAAAAAATACCACCACCATCATTATTTATAACAATAATTGTTATATTAAGTTTGTGCATTTTCGCTGCCAACAATCCATTTAAATCATGATAGAATGACAGATCGCCAATGACAAGTACTAGAGGTGAACAATTTATACTAGCACCGAGTGCCGTAGAAACAATACCATCTATTCCGTTAGCTCCCCTGTTTGCCAATACTCTAATTGATTTATCATTTGTAAGAAAAAAGGAGTCTAGGTCTCTTATTGGCATACTATTTCCTACAAATAAAGTTGTGTTATATGGGAGTGTTTTTGTTAATTCAGAAAATACTTTCCCTTCAAACAATTCCTCTTCATATTCTAAACCATTCCATATTGATTTTATGATCGCATTCATTTCTACCCACTGTGTTAACCAATGCGATTTTTTATTATGTTCTTTAATAACATGACTAAGTCCACTACAAAAATTAACTTCATCACAATGAATCATGTCTGAAGCAGATAAAGTTGGCTCTCTCCAGCCACCGCCGCCATCAATTACTATATGATCAATATGATTAAGCTGTTTTATGTATAATGTTAATGATTTTGAAACTGGCATTTCACCAAATCGAATAATAACCTCAGGTTTATATAATTGAAGAATTTGTTTATTTTTTAAGATCGTATCATAACTATCAATAATTAGTTCTTTATTATGGTGACCACTTCTAAGTTGAGATAACGGGTCAGCGAATATTGGATATTGTAATTTTTCAGCTAACTCTAATACTGCTTCAGCAAAGGAAGGATCGTCTATGACACCACAAATAATTAGCCCCTTCTTCTTATCTGCTATACAATCGTAAATACTGTGGTATTGATTTGTTGTTAAGCTACGCGCACCTATTGTAACATTTACATAACTGTCTTGATCATGATATTCAATTGCTTCCATTAAAGGTACAAGCGGTTCTCTAAATGGAAAATTCAAATGAACAGGACCTTTTGGTGCTTGCATAGCTGTTCCTGATGCTCGACTTGCAAAGGTTCTTACATAATTAAGCATTTCAGGTGTATCTTCAGGTATTGCCATCTCAGCAAACCATTTCGTATACTCTCCAAATATTCCAATTTGATTTATAGCTTGTGGTGCACCGATATCACGTAATTCATGTGGTCGATCTGCTGTAAGTACGATTAAGGGAACTCTTGAATAATATGCCTCGACAATGGCAGGCATATAATTAGCAGCTGCTGTTCCTGATGTACATAATATTGCTACTGGCTTTCTTTTCGACTTAGCTATGCCTAAAGCAAAAAAAGCGGCTGAGCGCTCATCAATGTTTACATAAACATTCATCATTGGGTGCTCAGCCATTATCATAGCCATAGGTGTGGAACGAGATCCAGGACTAATAACAACATCTGTGACATTGACTTTTATTAACTCATCTACAAAAGCCAACACAAAAGCAGTTAAAGAATTATTATTGTTCATTTTCATCATTACTCATACCCCCTATTGCTGAGAGGATAGGCTTCAGTTTTAATTTAGTTTCTTCATATTCACTTTGTGGATCCGAATCAGCTACAATCCCACAACCAGCAAATAGCGAAGCTTCCTGTCCCTGAAAAAGAGCTGATCGAATAGCTACTGCAAATTCTCCACTATTATTAGCGTCAATCCAGCCGATAGGAGCTGCATACCATCCTCTATCTAATTGTTCAACTTCTCTTATTTTCTTAATAGCTTTATCTGTTGGAAACCCGCCTAACGCAGGGGTTGGGTGAAGCTTCTCCACCATAGATAAAAACGAGACATGATCTTTTACCGTACATATAACAGGTGTATATAAATGCTGAATATGACGCATTTTAAGCAATGTTGGGTGACTAGGAGCATCTATTGTACTACAGAAGTTTAACATTGCTTTTTTGATCATTTTGACGACAAGCTCATGTTCATGTAAATTCTTTTTATCACATAATAAGGAACTCCCCAGCAGTTTATCCTCGTCCAATGTTTTCCCTCTTTTGATTGAACCTGCTAAACATGTGGATAATACCTTACTATTTTCTTTTTTTATTAACCTTTCGGGAGACGCACCAATAAAACAATCTTCACCACTTTCGAAAGCAAATATATAACTCATAGGCTGCTCAGCACGAAGGTTATTTAGTACAGACGTCAGGTTTACTTTACCGTCAAAATGAAGTCTTGTCTCCCTTGCTAACACCACTTTATCTAGCTCACCTTGTTTAATATCTTGTGTCACACTGTCAACAGAATCTATCCAAAGTTCAGGTTCAATTTCAGTTTGACGATATGAATGTTTTTTCTCATTAGGCTGCCAAGACCATTCTGATTGTAGGATATGTTCCATTTTATTTTCTAAATCCTTCAATATTTCTATAGGATCAGATGAGTGTTGACAAATGATATTAGAAGTTATCCAGGCATCCCCTTTGTTTATCGTGAGCATGAACTCTGGCAATATAAATTTCGCAGGTGGATATTTACCCCATAACGAAGTTGATTGCTTTAGTGGGTCAAAGGAAAAACCACCTAATAGAATAGGCCCAGTCCCAAACGGAGAAGTTTGTTCTTCCTTAACACAATTAGTTAAAATGCGTTCCCATTCTTCTTCAACAATCTCAAATCTACGCTCTTGGGCTTCTATAGAAAATACGGTACCCAGCCCGACTAAAATGATTTCATCACTAGGGTCTGTCCAAAAAAAGCGTTCTCCTACATAGGAGTATTTCGCAGCCTCATAAAATAACAGGGGATCTTTATATGAAGTTTTTTTTACTATACTTGTTAGTATAGGCTTTGTATGTTTTTTCGATCTACTAATTCCTTGTAATAGTTGTTCATACGCAGCAGTTTGTTGTACTGCAACCACAATAATCCCCCCGAATGATGAAACGTTATTCTTATATATAATAAATGCTTAATTCTCTTTCTTCTCTAACAAACACACATTTTAAGATACACTTAGTCATATACACTGTCAATATTGGTAATTTCTAAGATGTATCCGCTACATTTCTTCATACATCACATCTAATTTACTTTACGAATTCATTCATTATTATATTACTCTTTTTAAAATAAGAAAACTAAAATGACATACAATTTTCTTTACCTAAAAGTTAACAGGCAAAAGTATTCGTCAAAATCCCCTAAAATGATTGACAGGGTGCTACCCTTTTTCTACACTTAATTTGTATTCATAATTTTTTATAGCTCTTTTCATTAACATTGTTGCTATTTTACTAAAGCATAGCTAGATGAGGTCTTTTGAGGTTGGAACTTTTTAAAACAACTTTAGCTACCACGTCCTCTAGTTGTATTCGTGCTTCAATTTATAAACAACAATCGATATGGAAACAGCCTTTTTTATGTTAAATTTCTCTTTAAGAGGGGAGGAGAAATTATGGAGTCACAAATAAATATGAAACAAAAGTCCATATTGCCGAAACAAAATAAAGGATGGAAGGTGTGGTGGAATTTAACGAGGCCACATACTCTTACTGCTGCCTTCGTCCCTGTATTTATCGGCACAGCACTTGCTTTAGAGCAAACTCAGATAAATATGCCGCTATTTCTAGTCATGTTAATTGCTTGTATACTCATTCAAGCAGCAACAAATATGATTAATGAATATTTCGATTTCAAACGGGGGTTGGACACTGAAGAGTCAGTAGGAATTGGCGGAGCAATAGTTAGAGATGGAGTAAAGCCAAAGACTGTCCTAATAGCCGCTTTTCTTTTATTTGCTATCGCAGCATTTTTAGGTATATATATATGCTTGAATAGTAGCTGGTGGTTAGCACTTATTGGGACAATTTGTATGCTTGCTGGATATTATTATACAGGAGGCCCTATCCCAATTGCGTACACACCCTTTGGAGAAATAGTTGCTGGCACATTTATGGGGCTAATTATCATTTTACTTTCCTATTTTATTCAAACTGATACGATTTCAACAGCAAGTATACTTGTATCTATACCCGTCTCAATATTAGTTGGAGCTATTTTGCTGGCAAATAATATTCGTGACTTAGATGGTGATAAAGAAAATGGACGAAATACATTAGCTATTATTCTAGGTAGACCCAATGCAATAAAATTATTAGCTGGTATGTTTATCATCTCTTATGGCTGGGTTGTTATCTTAGTGTTAGCTAATATTTCTTCTCCATGGGTTTTGTTAGTATTGATAAGTATTCCGAGTGCAATTAAAGCTACAAAGGGCTTCGTTGGAAAAAACATTCCAATACAAATGATGCCCGCTATGAAGGCTACAGCCAAAACAAATACTCATTTTGGTTTTTTACTCTCACTTGGTTTACTATTAAGTTACTGGTTTTAAACACGGCACATCGCCGTGTTTTTTTGTTCACATCGATTCATGTTTTTTATTAATGGTATGTTGATTTTTAATATGTGAGGGAAACACCTCTACGGCGTTCCCCTCACATGTTTCAATTAAAAAGCTTGTTAATTTCAGGTTTGTCATAATCCAAAATCCAATTATTATACCTTTTATACATACCTCTTATTGTTTCAGGTGAAGTTGCCAATAAATCACAACCTCTGTCATCGTAAACGTGATAGATCGTTTTCTTGTTAATATTTATGAAATAAACCCTATGATAAATATTTGGTTTAATTCCTAAATCATGATTGCATAATGCCATTAACAAACGTTTGTATTTAAATTCTGTAGGCTTACACTTTAGAGTAAATCTATGTGTTCTATATGTTCCTTTTTCATCATCTTCAGGGAAAATATAGGGTATTATTTGGTGCTTTAACGTATACAGTAACGACTTCTTAACATAGGGTGAAAAGTTTGTTAATTCCCGTTTAATGTTTTTACCTTTATTAAAATCATTTACATCCATCACTACAAATATATCGTCCGTAGAAGAATGTAGTGCTTCAAATAATGTAATTGCCCTTTGATAGCACCCCAATACATATGGATTATTTGGATAATTATATCCCCTTTTCCAGTCTACCCCAAGTTCAAACCGTATACCAATATCCCAACTATAAAACAAAGGTGGTCTTAGCTGTAAATTAGGGAATGTTTCCTGCATAAAATCGTTTAATGTCATTACAACACCTCTTAAAATTAATCTGCAAATAAGATAATTTTTAATCATTTTTTTCCGCATTAAGTAAACAATAAGAAAAGCAGAGTCTACTAGGTTAGTCTCTCCAAGCACTGAAGTCATATCATTTGAAGGCTCTTTTGTATTGAAATGGTATGCTAAAGTAACCTAAAGAGGCTACGAGGCTGAGCTAGACATTATAATGCGTAAGTGCCCTGTTATCACCAATGGTGGCTTCTTAAATAAGTGCTACAGGCCAACCACTCGATGGGATTGACACTGTAGCTAGACATTGAAAAGCGCATGCCTTGGATATAACAGGCACTGTCGTTTCAATTAATGACTATACAGGAAGGAGACTAGCTATGCTAACAAAAGAACAATCTTCAGCCTTCCGTTCAAGTTTGATTAATACTAGGAACCAACTTAAGTCCCAACTAGAAGCAAATAATCATTTTAACCTGGAGCTTTCTGACGCACATGATTCAGTAGGTGAATTATCAAGCTATGACAACCATCCAGGTGACTTAGGGACAGAGTTATATGAACGTGAAAAGGATATATCACTTTTAGAACATGTTGAAAAAGAAATAACTGACATCGAAAATGCTCTTGAAGCTATAGACAATGGAACTTATGGCACTTGCATAGTTTGTGGAAAGGATATACCGATTGAACGTTTGCAAGCTCTGCCTACCGCATTACATTGCAAAGAGCATAGTCCTGATCAGGCTGTATCTCACAACAGACCCATTGAAGAGGGGGTATTATTACCTCCATATGGGAAGTTTAATAACGATGATAAGGACGCTGTAAGTTTTGATGCTGAAGATTCATGGCAGGAGGTAGCACGTTTTGGCACTTCAGAATCACCATCTGATCTCGTAAATCCACCAGACCACTATAATGATATGTATATTGAATCGGATGAAAACTTAGGTTATGTAGAGGACTATGAGAACTTTGCGGGAACAGATATCGAAGGAAAAAATGTAAAGGTATATCCTAATATACAGCATGAAAAATATGAACAATTGCTAGACGAGGAAGGTATGATGACACCATTTGGTGATTTACTACCGTACGAAAAAAACCCGTATACAGAAGAATCTTTAGAGGATTAAATATCTGCCCTACTTAAATACTGAACTTAAAGCCACTTGTCGAAACAAGAATGGCTTTTTTTATGTATGACAATAAATAATACAGCTATTTTCCATTAGGGATAAAAAATAACCTCTATAGAAAGAGGTCAAAGAAAGCAAATACTATTGCTTTTCGACGTTTGAAGCTTGTGGGCCGCGAGCTCCTTCAACTACCTCAAAACTAACTTTTTCACCTTCTTCTAAAGTTTTAAATCCTTCTCCTGCAATTGCACTGTAATGTACAAATACATCTCCACCGTCATCCACTGCAATAAACCCATAACCCTTTTCTTTATCAAACCATTTTACTGTACCGTTTTGCATTAATCTTTTTCCTCCTAAATATACACTCAAATCGTGTAAAACAAGATTCCTACCGATTGCAAAAGATGATAGTTAAAAAGAAAACTTCCAGATTGTGTAATGAATATAACTCACACTTCTTTAAAAGTCTATTGTCAGCCTTGCTTTCGCCCTTTTATAATCAATAGTAAGATTACAATAGCATACCATCTGAACTTAAGTCAAACACGATAAAACACTGATATTCTACATGTTTCTAGCATATTTCCTAAGTGATTTTTCTACAAAATGATTGTCTTAATTAAACAAATTTATACGACTATACATAATGTTACAAAACTCTTCACATTGCTACATTAAAACATCACATTTTATTTGCTAAAATGAAACAATCTTATACAATAGACAGGGAGATTCATCATTTACATCGAATTAACTATATGTAATGATACAAAATTTATTGAGGTGATTATCATGAACGCACATGAAATTGAGTACAAATTATACGGAGACGACATGCAATTTGTAGAAATTGAACTAGACCCTGGTGAAAGCACTATTGCAGAAGCTGGTGCAATGATGATGATGGAAGATAGAATCGAGATGGAAACAATTTTTGGTGATGGTTCAAAGCGCGGTGGATCTGGATTGTTTGGTAAACTAATGGGTGCAGGAAAACGCGTTATTACTGGGGAAAGTTTATTTATGACTGTATTTACTAATGAAGGGAACGAGAAAAAACACGTTTCATTCGCTGCACCTTATCCAGGTAAAATTATTCCGATTGACTTAAGTGATTTAGATGGTAAAGTAATTTGTCAAAAAGATGCTTTTTTATGTGCTGCTAAAGGTGTATCTATTGGAGTTGAATTCCAGCGCAAGCTTGGTGCAGGATTCTTTGGGGGCGAAGGCTTTATAATGCAAAAACTAGAGGGAGATGGAATGGCATTCTTACATGCTGGTGGTACGATCCATCGTCGGGAGCTTCAGCCTGGGGAGATGTTACGTATTGATACTGGCTGTTTGGTTGCCATGACAAAAGAAGTAGATTATGATATTGAGTTTGTTGGAAAAGTAAAAACAGCTTTTTTTGGTGGCGAAGGCTTATTCTTTGCTACTGTCAGAGGTCCAGGCACGGTATGGGTACAATCATTACCATTTAGTCGTTTGGCTGATCGTATTTTTGCTAGTGCCCCTCAAACTCCAGGTAAAACAACAGGAGAAGGTAGCATTTTAGGCGGTTTAGGTAACTTCCTTGACGGAGATAACTAATAAGCACAATCTGTCAAAATTATATATAAAATATCTGGGTGACTCGGCAAGCTACCATACTTTAGCGCTTGCCAGTCATCCAAGTCACATGAAATATACTCCTATCCTATACTTTAAATCTGCTAATCCTATCTGTTAATTCTTCACTTGACTCTAATAAATCTTCTGCTACTTTCGTAACCGAATTAAATGCTATTGTTTGCTCATCAGTTGAAGCACTCACTTCTTCACATGCAGCAACAGCCTGTTGTGACATTGCAGCAATATTTTCAATTGATTGCGAAACTTCTTGTCGATGATTATGAATATTCATCATATCTACTTGCACATCATCTATTGAGCTCTTTAATTGGCTTACAATTCTTGAAGTTGTATTAAACGCTTGTTCAGTATCATTCACGACTAGAGCTTGTTCTTTATAATATCTTTTTGTATTCGCCATTTCATTTACAGTTCGCTTCGATTCTGATTGAATACTTTGAATTGTTCTTCGAACCTGATCAGTAGCAATAGTAGATTGTTCCGCTAATTTCCGAACCTCATTTGCTACTACTGCAAATCCTTTACCATGTTCTCCAGCTCTTGCAGCCTCAATACTTGCATTTAAAGACAATAAATTTGTTTGTTCAGAAAAGTCATTAATAGCTTTCATGACAGATTCAATTTCAGTTATTTTTTGTTCTAAATTAACGATAATTTCATCAACTGTATTAAAACTCGCTTCAGTCTTTGAAAAAATAGTTTTTAATTCTTCAATTTTCTCAAATCCATTTTCATTGGCGTTATCGGCATCTACCGATAGCAATGACATCTTATCGGTAAGAGACGTAACATTCTTTATTTGAGAAGATAATACACCCATTAATTGATTGGATTTCTCTATATCCTCCGCTGAACGTGCTGCACCAACTGCAATTTCATTTATCGCTTTGGCAATTTCTTCGCTTGAAGCATTTGTTTCTTCTGAGACAGCACTTAATCCTTGAACCGATTCAAATACATGGTCGTTAGATTGTTCAATAGCTATGATTAAGTGGTGCATATTTTTAACCATGTCATTAAAGTGAATGGTCAAATCACCTATTTCATCTTTTGTTTTTTGATGTGCCTTTACAGTTAAATCCCCAGCTGAGACCTTCATTACATCTTTCTTCAAATGTATGAGTGGATTTAAAATACGACTTGTTACAATATAAATGATAATTAAAGATATCACTACAGCTGTCAATGAAATAACCATAATCCAACTACGTAATTTATTTGAACTGGCCATTAAATCTTTATATGTATAAGACGTCCCAAGTTTCCAACCCGTTTGGTCAACTGTTTCAAATGCAAGTACCTTCTCTTCACCTTTGAAATCATAATGAAAAAAACCCTGTTCATTATCTCCGTACATCTTGTTTATAAAATCAAGATCAGATAAGTTGTTCCCTCTCTCTGTCGGATGCACTATGGCATTTTTACTTTTATCAAGTATAAAAGGATAACCGTTATTCGTTAGATCAATATTTTGCATAACTGATTCTAATTGTTCAAGCTTAAGATCAGTAGCAATGACCCCTTTAAACTCATTGTCAATTACGATTGCTTTTGACACTGTGACTACATATTCACCGTCTTCACTAAGGTAAGGTTCTGTCCATACTGCCTTATCCTGGGATTGCTCTGCTAACGTATACCAAGGTCTATCAAGTACACTAAAATCCTCGTCTAAATCTACTACTGGTGGCTCAATTTTCAGTGTGTCATTTCGAGCAGCCACATAAATTAAATACGCATCGGAATAAAGATCTAAGTAATTATTAAATCTGTCCAGAATAATAGGGTCTAATTCCTTTATGTCATTTTCATTGGCAGATAACATAGCTAATACATATGTTTCAAAGTCTTTTTCTCTACTAATCTCTTCAATGCTAATCGCATATTTCTCAACAAATGAATCTACGTAGTTATTTATTTGCTCCACAAGGTTTTCAGCCTGAGTTTTGACGTCTTTTTCAATTTGTTGCTCCGTTTGATATTGCAAAAACAAAGCAACAAATAATAACGTACCTATCATTAATAGCATAAATAATACTAGAAGCTTCCTCTTAATTGATGTAAACAATCTCTATTTCACCATCCTGCTGTATAATTTTTGTTTTTTTTCCACACCTTTCAAAGTTTAACATAATTCATTATGTACACAAACATTAAATTACACTATACCCATAGAAATAATGTATTTAACCAATGTAAGCTTTACTTCTTGGGTAAGCAGGTTCAGAATCAATCCCACCTAATTACAAAACCCCGCCTAAAGAGGCGGGGTCTGAACTCTGTAAAAGAATTAAAAAGAGAGTGGCTATCATAGGATCGTTCACCACCCTCTATATTAACATGTAAATATTTGATCAGTTTTTTTCTAATAAACCAGCAGTTATTTTCCAAACGCTGTCTGCATATTGTTGTATCGTTCTATCGCTAGAAAAATAGCCAGAATGTGCAATATTTATAGCACTCTTTTTTAACCATTTGTCCCTAATTTGATAGGAAACTCCTATCTTCTCCTGTGTACAAACATAAGAATCAAAGTCTCGAAGAACAAAATAATGGTCATTTTGCATAAGTAAAGAGTCATATATGACCTCAAACTCATCTAACACATGTGGGAAAAAACCATTTATTAATTGATTTATTATTTGTTTAATTCGTTCGTCATGATGGTAGTATTCAGTAGATTGATAACCTCCATGTTCATAGTATTGGATGACTTCGTTTGCCGAAAGGCCGAATGTAAACATATTTTCTTGACCAATCCGCTCATTCATTTCTACATTAGCTCCATCAAGTGTTCCAATCGTAATAGCACCATTCATCATAAATTTCATATTTCCTGTTCCAGAGGCTTCCTTACTCGCTGTAGATATTTGTTCACTAACATCTGTAGCAGGAAAAATATCCTCAGCGAGTGAAACCTTATAATTTTCTAAAAAAACTACCTTTATCATGTCGTTTATATCCTGATCATTATTTACAATGTCGGCAACTGAATTTATTAATTTAATAATTTTTTTAGCATAAAAATATCCTGGTGATGCTTTTGCACCAAAGATAAAAGTTCTTGGGAAAACAATGAAACTTCGATCTTCTTTAAGCCTGTTATATAAGTACATAATGTGCAGTACATTTAACAATTGCCTCTTATATGCATGAAGTCTCTTAACTTGAACGTCAAATATAGAATGTGTATCAACGACAAGCCCAGTTTGATCCTTTATCCTGCGTGCTAGTATTTTTTTTCTATCCTGTTTCACATGATACAATTGTTCCTGAAAGATTGAGTCCTCACAATATTTTTGGACTTCAATTAGTTTTTCAGGTTCTGAAATCCATGAATCTCCTATTGTTTCATTTAATAGCATTGTCAGCTGGGGGTTCGCCTTTAATAACCATCTTCTATGCGCTATGCCATTTGTTTTGTTATTAAATTTATCGGTAAAAACATCATGAAATAGCTTCATTTCTCGCTTCTTTAATATTTCAGAATGCAATTTTGCTACTCCATTTACACTATGACTGCCTACAATAGCGAGATGTGCCATCTTTACAACATCATGAGCAATAATAGCCATACGTTCGATTCGTTCCCAGTCATTAGGATACCTTTGCCACAAGTCTCTACAAAAGCGCTCGTTAATTTCTTCAACTATCATATAGATTCTCGGAAGAAGTGGTTGAAAAATGTCAATTGGCCATTTCTCAAGTGCTTCTGTTAATGTTGTATGATTCGTATATGAAATTGTATTTGTAGTTATATTCCATGCTTCATCCCAGTTCATACGCTCTTCATCAAGTAAAATCCTCATTAATTCAGGAATAGCTAATACAGGATGAGTATCGTTAATATGAATAGAAATATGTTCGTGAAAATCTCTTAAACTACTGTGATTAAGCTTATATGAACGAACAATACTTTGTAGACTAGAAGATACTAGAAAGTACTGCTGTTTTAACCTTAGTAACTTTCCTTCAACATGGGTATCATCTGGATATAAAAATTCTGAAATTGCTTCAGTTTCACTTTTATAATCCATCATATTTTTACGAACAGCATGAGGAGAAACTTCCGCGCTCCAAATCCGAAGCGTATTAACTGAATGTAAGCCGTAACCTATAATTGGTATATCGTATGGCACAGCCATCACTATTTCCGTTTCAACATGTCGAAATGATAAATAATTATTTTTATTAGTTGTTTCAACCTCACCCCAAAACCGGACTTCTACTGCTTCATCTGGTCTTCGAACCTCCCATACGTTTCCATGTCGCAACCATTGTTCAGGTAGCTCCACTTGATATCCATCAACTATTTTTTGATCAAACAACCCATGCTTATATCTAATACCAAACCCATGTCCCGGAAGATTTAAAGAAGCTAATGAATCAAGAAAACATGCTGCAAGCCGTCCTAACCCTCCGTTACCTAGACCAGCATCTGCTTCACTTTCCTCAATTTCAGCTAGACTAATACCAAGATCCGCTAATCCCTCCTCAACAACTTCTCTAATTTCTAAATTAATTAAATTATTGCCAAGTAATCTTCCTAGTAAAAATTCAATTGATAAATAATATACCTGTTTATTTTCATTCAGGCGGTTTCTTTCATTTGTTTCGATCCATTTAGTGCTTATATGTTCTCTTACCATGTTTCCTAGCGTAAAATATTGATCGCGTATAGTAGAATAACGAAACCCCTTTCCATATAAGGTCTCATACTTTTTGATAAACGCTTCTTTGAACGTCTCCTTGTTAGAGAACACGATTACCACTCCGAGTCATCAAATCAGCATACAGCTGATTGTATTTAAAAGCTGATTGTGCCCAACTAAAATCACGATTCATCACTTCTATAATCAGCTTATTCCACAAATTAGTTTTATAATAATAGGATAATGCTCTTCTAATTGTAAACAGCATATCGTGAGCATTATAATTCGTAAATGTAAAACCATTTCCTGTCATTGTCTCTTCATTAAATGATTCAACCGTATCATTTAAGCCACCTGTTTCTCTTACAATAGGAATAACACCGTATCTCATTGCTATTAATTGACCTAATCCACATGGTTCAAATAAGGAAGGCATGAGGAAAAGATCTGCTCCTGCATATATCACCCTGGCTAACTCTTCGTGAAAACCGATGTATGCTTTACACTTATCTGGATATTGATTTACCATTTCATTAAAGAATGATTCATATCGATGTTCTCCAGACCCAATGACAATCAATTGTATATCCTCTTGCATAAGTTCATGGAAAATATTAATAAGTAAATCAATACCTTTTTGTTGGGTTAACCTTGTTACCATTGCGATGATCGGTGTTTTTTTACTAACTGGTAATGAAAAATGTTCTTGTAGATGTTGTTTATTCAATACTTTTGAATCTATAGAGGTTCTATCGAAATTCTTAGTAATATATGGGTCATTTTTTGGATCATACGATTGATCATCTATGCCATTTAGTATTCCAACGAGCGACTGTTTTCTATCTCTAAGAACCCCATCTAATTTCTCACCATAATAAGATGTCTGAACTTCATGTTTGTATGTGGGACTTACCGTTGTAACAACATTTGAGGTAACTATGCCTGCTTTCATAAAGTTTACATTCCCATAAAACTCCAGGCTAGTTGATGCAAATGATTGTTCATTTAAACCAAATAATTCTGGTAAAATTTCTTTAGGATAGACACCTTGATACTGAAGATTATGAATAGTAAAAACAGTTTTTATTTTTTCATAAAAGGGCACTTTACTATACTTTTCTTTTAACAAATAACTAATCATTCCGGTATGCCAATCATGAGAATGTATGACATCTGGCTTAAAGTCTAAGACGGGTAACGATGCTAATACCGCCTGGCAAAAAAATGAAAAACGTTCACCATCATCATAATGACCATATAAGATAAAATCACGTTTGAAATAATATTCATTATCGATAAAATAAAATGTGACTCCATCTTGCTCTAATGACTCAATTCCGCAATACTGCTGTCTCCAACCGACTTGAACAGTTATATTCGCTTCTTTTTTCATTTTATCTCTATACTGGACAGGAATCGTTCCGTATTTTGGTAAGATCACTCTAATATCTGTACCGAGTTGTTTAAGTTCTTTCGGTAACGCTCCTGCTACATCACCTAGTCCGCCTGTTTTTGCAAATGGTACACATTCTGAAACAGCAAATAAAACTTTCATGTATTCATCAACGCTCCTTGAATTGTTCCCTTTGGAACTATATATGGTGTCGTGTAATCACCTGTAAGTATGACATTATTTTCTACTTTAACATCTTTATCTAAAATGACACCGTTTAATACACAATTTTCACCTATTTGACTCTTTTGCATAATAATACTGTCTTTTACTACTGTCCCTTTACTTATGTTAACCGAGCGAAAGATGATACTATTTTCAACTTCACCTTCGATTTTACATCCATTTGCAATAAATGAATTTTTTATCTTCGAGCCATTCATATATTTTGTAGGGGGTTCATCTTTCACTTTAGTATAAATTGGATTAATTTGGTTAAACAACTCTTTCCACACTTGAGGTTTTAATAGTTCTAGACTATGTGTATAGTAATCTTTTATGGTGTTTATTTTTGCAACATATCCATCATATTCATATCTACATATGTGTAAATGATGCGAAGGGTCTAATACCACGTCTTGAATCGTCGTATATCCAAACTTTTCATAGTTAGTTATTAAGTCAAACAATAGAGAAAAATTAAAGATGTACATACCCATAGGCTTGCCGTTATGTGCAATTTCAGTAATATCACACTGTGATTCTATATGTTGTTGTAGAATAGCTTGATAGTCAATATTGCAAACTGTATAACAATTTGAGATTAATACGTATTGCTGTTTGCTACGAAGAAAATAATCGATGTTGTTCTTATACTGCTGGAAAACATTGAATTCCTCACTCTGTGAATCAACCGCAGAAGGAAAAAAGAATAATCCATCCCTTTTACGATTTAAATCCCACTGCTGGCCATATTCAATATGATCCATAAGTGAACGATATTGATCTTTCGGAAAAATAGCGACACTAGTAATTCCAGAGTTCACCATATTGGAAAGTACAAAATCAATTAATCTATATCTCCCAGCAAATGGGATTGCAGCTACTGATCGATTGATAGTTAGTTGTTGTATAGAGTCAAAGCTTTGTGTTGCATCAATGATCCCAAGCATCGTTTGATTCATTTATTCGCCATCCTTTCCTTGTTCATTTATGAACAAACATATGTGAAATAAATAATATAATTTTCATATGTTCTTATAATGCAGATTATTCCTCACTAACCAAAATGATTTCATCACTTTCTTCCTTTTTACGTATAATCATGTCATCACATATATTAACTCCTGAAGAAATAATGGCGTTATCTATATAAGCATTTTTCCCAATAGTCGCACCAGGCATAATTACGGCATTTTTAACAACTGCTCCCTCCATAATATGTACACCTTGGAAGAGAACAGATTGATCAATCTCTCCTTCTACGATACACCCTTCACATACAATGGACTCTCTTATGTCTCCAGTTGGGGCTATATATTGTGGAGGATGATTAGGATTAACTGAATAAATTCGCCATGAATGATCATATATATTTAAGTCTGTATCATTGTGTAATAAGTCCATATTGGCTTCCCATAAACTATTAACAGTACCCACATCTTTCCAATACCCTTGAAAAGGATAAGCGGCTAGTTTTTTTTGTTCATCGAGTAATAAAGGAATAATATCTTTGCCGAAATCATGCGTTGAGTCAGGATTAAGTTCGTCTCTTTCTAATACATCAAGTAAAATAGATGTATTAAAAATATAAATCCCCATTGAAGCAAGGTTATTTTTAGGATTTGCTGGTTTCTCTTCAAAATCTGTAATATTCATGCTTTCGTCGGTATTCATAATGCCAAAGCGACTCGTTTCTTCCCACGGTACTTCGATGACAGAAATAGATACGTCTGCCTGTTTTTGAATATGATAATCAAGCATATACGCATAATCCATTTTATAAATATGATCTCCAGACAAAATAAGTACATATTCAGGGTTATATTGTTTAATGTAATTAATATTTTGGTATATTGCTGAGGATGTCCCGGTATACCATTTCATACCTGCTTCCGCAATGTACGGGGGTAATAAAGTTACGCCACCATTTTTTCTATCAAGATCCCAAGCACTACCAATACCAATGTAATCATGTAATTCTAATGGCTGATATTGAGTAAGAATTCCAACAGTATCAATTCCTGAATTTGTACAATTACTTAACGCAAAGTCAATAATTCGATATTTACCTCCGAATGGCACTGCTGGTTTTGCTATCTCTTTTGTTAATGACCGTAGTCGGCTACCTTTTCCTCCTGCCAAGATCATTGCTATGCATTTTTTTTTGCCCATCAGCTCTCTTCCTCTCCTTTCTTTTTTTAATAGGACGTATAATCGATATTCCTAATGGAGGAATAGTAACTGCTAAGTGATATGGCTTCCCATGATATGTTCCTTCGTTACTAAATATTTTTTTGCTATTTCTATTTCCAGCACCTCCAAAATCCATTTCGTCACTATTTAGAATTTCCCGATATTCACCTTTGCTAGGAACACCAACTATATAATCATGGTAAACTGTAGCAGTGAAATTACACACGATAATTAAAAAGTCCTGTTCATTTTTTCCTTTTCTAATAAATGAAAATATTGATTGTTCATGATTGTTTACATCAATCCATTCGAAACCATCATGAGTATCATCAATTTCATATAAAGCTTTATTTCTTTTATAAATTTTAAGTAACTCTTTAACATATGCATGAAGTTTTTGATGCATGACAAAATCTTGCAAGTTCCAATCTAATTGTTCTTGATCTTTCCATTCATCAAATTGTCCAAATTCTCCACCCATAAATAACAATTTCTTTCCAGGGTGTGCTATTAAATAGCCGTATAAAAGGCGAAGCTGGGCAAATTTCTGCCAATAGTCACCAGGCATTTTATTTAACAGTGATTTCTTACCATGAACAACCTCGTCATGCGATAGTGGTAATAGAAATTTCTCTGAAAATGCATATAGAAGTGAGAACGTTACTTTGTCGTGTAAATATTGCCGGTCACTGAATTCAGCCTTCATGTAAGTCAAGATATCATTCATCCAACCCATATTCCATTTGTAACTAAATCCTAACCCTCCTGCCGGTACATTTCCTGTTACTTGTGGGAAGTCAGTGGAATCCTCCGCAATCATTAATGTTTCAGGTGCATAAAAGGAAATAACTTCATTGATTTTTTGTAAAAATGATATGGCTCCTTTATTTAGATGTTGATGTCCATCCGTACTAGGCCAATAAATCATATTAGCTACAGCATCAACTCTAAAGCCATCGATATGAAAATACTCAATCCAAAAAAGGGCATTCGAAATTAGAAAGCTTTGAACTTCTGGTTTGCCTAAATCAAAGTTAGCAGTTCCCCAAACTGGATTTTCTCGATCTTGTGGATTTTCATATTCATATGTCGGCTGCCCATCAAACATATATAGTCCATGATTATCTTTGCAGAAATGACCTGGAACCCAATCTAGAATAACGCCAATCCCTTGTTGATGGCATAGATCTATAAACTTCATTAACTCACGTGGAGATCCATATCTACTCGTAGCTGAAAAATAACCTACCCCTTGATAGCCCCAAGAAATATCCAATGGATGTTCAATAAGTGGTAATAATTCTATATGTGTATAGCCATTTCCTACAACATACGGAATTAACAACTCCGCTAATTCATTATATGAATAATGGCTCCCATCAGCTTTCTTTTTCCAAGACCCAAAATGTAACTCATAAATAAAAACAGGTTTAGATTGTACGTTCTTTTGTTTTCGATTTTGCCATTTTTTATCTCTCCACTTATAAGAATCCATATTGTAAACAATTGACCCTGTTTGAGGCCTTTCTTCAGAGTAAAATGCATAAGGATCTGATTTTAGTATTTTTTGATTAGAAGGTGTGATAATTTCATACTTGTAAATCTCACCCGCTAAATTAACAGGCGTAAAAAGATGCCAAACTCCCTCATCATTTATTTTCTCGAGCTCAAAGTTTTTCCCATTCCAATCATTAAAAGTCCCTACTATACTTACACTCTTAGCATGTGGTGCCCAGACACAAAATCGTGTTCCTTCAATGACGTCACCCTTTTGACAAATATGTGCACCAAATAGCATATGACTTTGGAATAAAGAGCCCTCATGAAATAAATGCAAATCAAAATCTGTTGGTGGCGCGCTTACCGTCAATGTATTCCCCTCTTTTCAAAAATATAGTTTTCATTAATATTAATTATTCACGAATAAAATAATAATTCCTTTTAAAATAATTCGTATTTTTACTACATCATTCTACATAATATGTCATAAAAGCTCATATCATAGTTAAAAAACGAATAATGTAAGCGCATACAATTAGAAAGTTCATATTAAATGAAAGGATATTAAATTTATTAGGTTTTTTTTAAAAAGGCAATAACATTTACATATGAGGAATAACCCTACAATATTATCTATATTTGAGGGTTAATCATTACACAGGGAATGTTCATTTTGTTAAAGCACTCAAAATATCGATTCATTATTTCGGTGCTACTTCAACCTTGCAATAAACACTATGAGATTCGTAAAATTAAGAAATTCGAATTAACGTTATGAGTCTACCTTATAGAATGAGCAAAAGGGAACTGTCATAAGAGGAGTAAAAATGATAAAGCAAAACTTGCGAGGCAAACCAATCAATCGATCAGCCCTTTTTCATATTTTAAATTAGTCATGCCAAGCACACCACAAAAAAGACACTGCATAGTATGCAGTGTCTAAATGGATGACCCGTACGGGATTCGAACCCGTGTTACCGCCGTGAAAGGGCGGTGTCTTAACCACTTGACCAACGGGCCAAAATATTTTATCAAACTGGCGGAGAAGGAGGGATTTGAACCCTCGCGCCGCTTACGCGACCTACACCCTTAGCAGGGGCGCCTCTTCAGCCACTTGAGTACTTCTCCAATGGCTCCACAGGCAGGATTCGAACCTGCGACCGATCGGTTAACAGCCGATAGCTCTACCACTGAGCTACTGTGGAATAATGGTGGGCCTAAATGGACTCGAACCATCGACCTCACGCTTATCAGGCGTGCGCTCTAACCAGCTGAGCTATAGGCCCATTATTTAAAATGGAGCGGGTGATGAGAATCGAACTCACGACATCAGCTTGGAAGGCTGAGGTTTTACCACTAAACTACACCCGCATATTCATAAGGTATTTAATTTTTAAATGGGGCGACTGATGGGAATCGAACCCACGAATGTCGGAGCCACAATCCGATGCGTTAACCACTTCGCCACAACCGCCATAGTATATATGTCAATTTACCAACTGAAGATTGACGGATAGAGATAATATACTCTTAACCTATAGATGGTGGCTCGGGACGGAATCGAACCGCCGACACAAGGATTTTCAGTCCTTTGCTCTACCGACTGAGCTACCGAGCCAAACAATAGTAAAATTAAAATTTCTAAAAAGATATAACACTTTGCTCGTCACATCTCTTTGCAAGACATTGCTCCTCGCAGAACTACATTGAAGTATCTCAAGATGTTTACGTTCTGCTCTACCGACTGAGCTACCGAGCCAACTTTTTCAATAATGGCGGTCCCGACGGGAATCGAACCCGCGATCTCCTGCGTGACAGGCAGGCATGTTAACCGCTACACCACGGGACCATATTTTTTCTTTGGTTGCGGGGACAGGATTTGAACCTGCGACCTTCGGGTTATGAGCCCGACGAGCTACCAGACTGCTCCACCCCGCGATGATAGTAAATTTAATTTTCTCAATGTGTATTTCTCATTGTCTCTTCTTGATGTTTATCAATCTGTTATTAAGAAAATAAAATGGCGGAGGAAGAGGGATTCGAACCCCCGCGGGCTTTGACACCCCTGTCGGTTTTCAAGACCGATCCCTTCAGCCGGACTTGGGTATTCCTCCAACATTGTATGGTGGACCTTGTAGGACTCGAACCTACGACCGGACGGTTATGAGCCGTCTGCTCTAACCAGCTGAGCTAAAGGTCCTTGTTTACTTGGTAGCGGCGGAGGGGATCGAACCCCCGACCTCACGGGTATGAACCGTACGCTCTAGCCAGCTGAGCTACACCGCCAAGTTAATTTACAAATGATATTTTATTGGTGGAGCCTAGCGGGATCGAACCGCTGACCTCCTGCGTGCAAGGCAGGCGCTCTCCCAGCT
>NZ_JAXBME010000020.1 GCF_033963835.1 Cytobacillus sp. IB215665 | reverse complement strand
ATTCGAACCTGCGACCGATCGGTTAACAGCCGATAGCTCTACCACTGAGCTACTGTGGAATAAATGTCAACTCTTCATATTATATTCAGCTATATAATCGTTGTCAAGACTATGATAGGTTATTATCTGTCGTCTTACATCAGCGACGCTTTTATAATTTATCACGATTTCTATTTTAAGTCAAGCAATCTTATTTTCCCTCTACATTGACCACATACATATTTATTCATATCCATTCTTTTTTTTCGCATATATTGTTTTTGGCACTTTATGCATTCATAAATATATTCATATTTCTTATTTTGTGTAGCAGCCTGAATAGGTTTACAGAACCTCGGAGCGTTAACTAATGTAAGAAGTTGTTTAAAATCTCTATCTCTATGCTTATACCCCTTACCTTCAATATGAAGATGATAATGGCAAAGTTCATGTTTAATTACATCGATCAAATCATCTATCCCATGTTCTTGATAATACTTTACATTCAATTCAATGTTATGAGATTTTAGCAAATACCTCCCTCCAGTAGTTCGTAGCCTATTATTAAATATAGCCTTATGTCTAAATGGCTTACCAAATGATAACCGGGATACTTCTTCTACTAAATCCTGAAGTTGACGATCGTCCATTACTATTCCTCCTTATTCTCAACAATAAGCTCACCAATTACTTAGAAAATGAAACCTAACAAGCTATTATTGCATAAAATAAATACTACACATACAAATTCGTTTCATCTACAATCTAAACTATTTTCTTGTTGCTTTTCGTAATATGGACTAAACACGAATATAATTTTCGTTCGTCTTAAGACAATAAAAACCATATCATACACATATGAAAAGTATCTTTAACAATGGCGACCTGATAAAGTCTCCATCTAGCGCTGTTCCATTTAATATAAGAAGAAAACATCATCTAAAATTAAGGAGGGTATAGTTATGCCAACTTGGTTTAAAAACCAAATACAAAAGGCTTATTATGAAAAAAACTCCTATCAAATTAAGCTTCTTAACCAATGCTGGTTTTTTTACAGAAAAAACACTACTAATTAAATAGCAGTGTTTTATACATTTATTAATTTGCACCTAACATCGTTAAGGAAACTCTTCCTTTCTTCTCATCAACATCATCAACCCATACTGTTACAACATCACCAACAGCCACAACATCCAGTGGATGCTTAACAAACCGGTTACTTAGCTTTGAAATATGAACTAGGCCATCTTGCTTAACTCCAATATCAACAAACGCGCCAAAGTCTACTACATTACGAATTGTCCCTTGCAATTCCATACCTTTTTCTAAATCTTCTAGTTGCAATACGTCTTTCTTTAATAATGGCGTTGGCAAATCATCTCTAGGATCTCTTTCTGGACGTTTAAGGGCTTCAACAATATCCTTCAACGTTAATTTACCAACACTTAATTCTACTGACATCTCATCTATTGATACTTTACCCATCGCTTGAATTAATTCACCTGACCCTATTTGGTCAATTGTTAATCCAAGCCTCTCAAGTAACAACCTTGTTACTTCATAACTTTCGGGGTGAATACTCGTCCGATCCAAAGGTGAGTCACCATCATTAATACGAAGAAAACCAATACATTGCTCATACGTTTTTGAACCAAGGCGCGGGATGTTCTTCAGTTCAGATCTATTACTAAATTTCCCACTCCCCTCTCTTTGCTTCACAATATTCTTTGCAACAGTTTTTGATAAACCTGCTACATATTGAAGAAGCGAAGGGGAGGCAGTGTTTACATTAACACCTACTTGGTTTACAACTGTTTCTACAACAAAAGTTAAAGAATCGTTTAGCTTTTTCTGAGATACATCATGCTGGTATTGGCCTACACCTACTGATTTAGGGTCTATTTTCACGAGTTCAGCTAAAGGATCCTGCAAACGCCTTGCGATAGAAATTGCACTTCTCTCTTCTACTTGTAATTCTGGAAATTCCTCTCTTGCTAAATCGGAAGCGGAATAAACACTAGCTCCAGCCTCATTGACAATTAAATAGTATATGTCTGAATTAGTTTCCTTTATGGTCTCGGCGATAAATTGCTCGGTTTCTCTTGAGGCAGTACCGTTCCCAATTGCAATCATCTCTACGTCGAACTTTGTTAAAGTAGAAATGACTTTATCCTTTGCTTCAGTTATTTTTTTCACTGGGGGATGTGGATAAATGACATCAATATGCAACACTTTTCCTGTCTCATCTACAACAGTTAATTTACAACCTGTTCGATATGCAGGGTCAACACCTAACACAACCTTACCTTTCAACGGAGGTTGTAGTAGCAGGTTTCTTAAATTCTCTGAAAAAATATGTATCGCTTGGTCTTCTGCTTTATCAGTAAGCTCTTTGCGGATTTCCCTTTCAATAGAAGGTTGAATTAACCTTTTGTAACTATCCTCAATCGCTTCAGTTACATATATGTTAACAGGAGAGTCTGATTGTTTTATGACAGAATTAAGTACATAACTTAAAATTTGTTCTATCGGTGGCTTAATTGAAATACGCAGAACTTCTTCCTTTTCACCCCTGTTCATAGCGAGTACACGATGGGGAACAATTTTATTAATTAACTCCCCAAACTCATAATACATTTCAAATACCTTTTTTTCATCAGCAGCTTCATCTTTTACAGAAGATTCAACTCTACCTTTTTGTAATGTTTCTTTACGAATCCATTGCCTAATAGTTGCGTCCTCTGATATCCATTCTGCAATAATATCTTTTGCACCTTGTAATACTTCTTCAACAGAAACTAGCTCTTTCTCTTTCGATATGAATTGTTGGGCATAGTCTTCAACATTCACATTTTTCGGAAAATCCATTATCCACTTTGCGAAAGGCTCCAAACCTTTTTCCTTAGCAATCGTTGCTTTTGTACGCCTTTTCTGCTTGTATGGACGATATAAATCTTCTACTTGCTGCAGCTTTGTCGTCTCTTCTATTTTTCTTTTCAGTTCTTCACTAAGCTTCCCCTGTTCACTTATTAAGCGAATAACTTCCTCTTTACGCGACTCGAGATTTTGTAAATATGTCCATTTCTCTTGAATAGCTCGAATTTGAACCTCATCCAAAGCATTAGTAAGCTCTTTACGATATCGTGCAATAAATGGCACCGTATTACCTTCATTCAGCAATGAAATAACATTATTAATTTGTTTAGTTGAAATTTTTAGTTCACTAGCTATTGAATCCACTAATATCGAGTGCTTTTCCATCGTATATTCCACAGTCAATGCGATCCCCCCTACAATGATCATAAAATTATAAAAATATTCTAAATTTCTTATCTAAAATTTAAGCAGAACTCTTCCATATGATAAATACCTAGATAAGAAAATAAAAAAGCCACTACAGTGTGGCTTTTTTCCATATATGAAAATCTAAAAATCAATTAGTCCTAAACTGATTTGTAAAGCTTCGTCCACTTTATCCATCATCTCTTCATCTAGATGAGTAATCTTATCAGTCAACCTTTGCTTATCGATTGTCCGAACTTGCTCTAACAGTATTACAGAGTCACGTTCAAAATCATACCGCTTTGCATCTATTTCAACATGTGTAGGCAGTTTAGCTTTTTGTATTTGAGCGGTAATAGCAGCTACTATGACAGTTGGACTAAAACGATTGCCTATATCGTTCTGAATGACAAGCACAGGGCGAACGCCCCCTTGCTCAGAGCCAACAACTGGGGATAAATCAGCAAAATACACATCGCCTCGTTTAACAATCAAACGATTACCCCCCGCTAACTAAGCGTTCTACTGTATGTTCAGCTTCGTATTCAGCTAAAAAGGCTTCTGATGCAATGCTTAAATTTATTTTTGCCATCTCCATATAACCACGTCTCATCGACTCACGTATTTGACGCTGCTTGCGTTCTCGAAGGTACATTTTTGTAGCTTGATAAATAACCTCACTTCGATTACCTTCTTCTTGTTTTACTAGAACATCTAATTCATTTACTAAGTTTTTCGGTAACCTAATTAATATTTCTGTCGTTGCGCTAGATTCAGACACAAACATACACCTCCACCAGTACACTACACATTATCATTCCATTCTAACATTTATCATACCACTAAACACCTTAGATGCAAAGCGTAACTAAGTAAATTCTTATCTATTATCGTCTAGGCAAAGGTATTTTTATTCATAAAGTTTATATTACAATAGCATTTTTTTATAAAACCATCATCCTACTTCAAGTGATTTACCACTTCAATAACACTGTTATTCCTAATATAAAGCCGTGGAACACGGTAATTAATCATGCAAGTAACTTCATAATTTATTGTATCTAATTGCTCAGCTATCTCATCTACTTGTATAAAGTTATTAAGCTGTTGACCAATTAATGTTACTTGAGTACCTACTGGCACCTCATTATCTAATTTTACCATCATTTGGTCCATGCAGATTGTACCAACAATTGGAATTCTCTCTCCGTTAACTAATACCTCATTGTTACGCAGTTTCCGTAACCAGCCATCGGCATAACCAATTGGTACTGTTCCAATCCATTCCTCTTGTTTAGTCGTATAGGTTGCGCCATAACTAACGCTATTGCCAGGCGAGACTAGCTTTATATGAGATAAACGACTATGCAAAGAAAAAGCTTCCTTCAATGGAAAAGGTAATTGTGGCTTTATATCTACAGATGGAGTTAGCCCATACATAGATATACCGAATCTTATTGCATTAAATAGTTGATGTGGGAACCTTAGTGCTGCGGCGCTGTTTGCACAATGTATCATTGAAGGTTTTTCAACAAACCAATCTAACATCTGCTGAAACAAACTATATTGTTGCTCAAGGTATGTTGTGTTTATTTCATCTGCAGTTGCAAAGTGAGTATATACTCCGTGTAAAACTAGTCTTTTATCATTGTTTACCACGGTTTCGATTTCTTTTAATTCAGCTTCGGTTCTAACCCCTAACCTTCCCATACCCGTATCTAACTTCACATGCAAATGTATTGCTTGATCTTCGTGATAGGACTTAAGAGCTTCATGTAACCAATCTGCTTGAAATATAGTAATAATAACATTAAATTTTATAGCATCTGATAGGTCCTCAGGCCTTGTAGCGCCCATTACTAAGATCGGGGCTTGAATACCATGCTTTCTTAAAAATATCGCTTCATCCATAAAAGCAACAGCTAACATGGTGGCTCCAGCTTCAAGTGCTGTACGTGCAACTTGAGTATAACCATGACCGTATGCATTTGCTTTTACGACTGCTATAATTTGGACATCATCCGCTATGTGATTTCTCATAGCTTGAACATTATCATGGATATGATCCAAATTTATCTCTACCCATGTATCTCTGTGAAAAGTTGACAAAATCAACAAAACCCTTTCTGCTTATATTACCATTAGTATAAATGATTATTAGCTGTATATCTTACTTTGTCAAGTAAAAGAAAACAGGCCTAGCGTGTATTGTAGAGCCTGTTTGGGGTTTTCCTATTTAATTGATTGATTCTTAACAGAACTCGCAATCATGATCATTTCATCCTGAGTTAAATCTTCAGAAGCGAGCATAAAATCAACCCCGTTATACGTCCAAGTCAGACTATTATTTGTTAAAGCTCCAATTGTGAAGTCTCCTAAGCTGACAATATCACCATTCATAATCGTTGCAGCACTCATTGCTGGAACATCAAATGCTTGTTCCTGAATCAATGTATAAGACTTCTCACCACCGTATGTCATTATGATTCGTTTCCCGTTTTCTGTTTCAACTGTCACTTCTTCTTGTTGTGTTACACCGACGAGTTGATCACTCGGATAGTATACCGGAAAGGATAAGTCAGTCGAACTAACAATTGATAAATCATCTAGTCTCGCAGCAGTCATATTCTTCTTCGTATCAAAAGCATCTTCATCAAAACTAGGGTTAAATTCCATCTTCCCAAATTCAATAGTTATTAAAGGCTTATAATCAGGGTCCATCACTTTTACAACTGATGGTGACAAGTCTTTTTTATTAATTGTAATTTCTTGCCTAGGTAGCATTTTATGGTTTTGATAGTTCGTTTTTGTCTCAAATACGTAAAATTGATCTTTTGCTTCAAATGTCGCTTCTGTGTCTTGCATAATATCATTGACGATTGATTCATAAAGGTACGGCTGACTACTGTTGTTTGGCCAGTCACTTTGGAATCGATAACTTTTATTTAACGCTGGGGTTAGAACAAATACACCTTCATCATTTCGCAGAATCATTTGACTTTGATCTCTTTCAGTATTTCTTAAATTGACACGATAATTATCCGGCTTTTGATGCCAAATCTCTACATCATAAACTTGTGGTTCATCTCCAGTTTGAATGGTCATCTTAGCTTCAGTTTTATAACCCTTCATGTCTTCAACCTTCGAGTCTAGTGCGTTTACAACATCTTCTTGCGATTTATTCCCACAACCTACAAGTGCAAGAAGAACACTAAGTACAAAAAACAGCCATACTATCTTCCTCATTTTCCTTCTCAGCCCCTTTGCCTCTTTTCTAAGTAGCTTAGAGCGATGATCATATCCGCTCACCTATCGCTATAAAAATATATGAGACAAAGTATCACAATATGCAGACTAGCTTGACGAGCTTTCAATTATTACTTGAGCTACAGCATATTCTTGACTGTGAGATATCGAGAGATGTATATGATTTTCACCGGAAATTGCGATGATTGGCCTTCCTTGCTCGTTTGAAGTAATTTCAATATCTAAAAAGCTAATTTCCTTTCCAATCCCCGTTCCAAGAGCTTTTGAATAAGCTTCTTTCGCAGCAAATCTACCACAAAAAAATTCTATTTGTCTCAGCCCTTGGAGCTGATTAAATTTTTTTTGTTCATTTTGTGTTAAAATTCTATTTATAAATCTTTCGCCTTGTCTTTCAAGAGTATTGGCTACACGTTTTATTTCAACGATATCAATCCCAATTCCGATAATCATATGAAAACCCTCTCTATGCATATAATAATTACTTAATAATACTATATAGAAAGATATATACGTAAAGGAGAAATTAATTTATGTTTACGAGAACCGAAAACTTTCGCACCTTTTTGTTTTTATATCCTATTATTTCAATTATCATTGCTATTCATCTTTTATTTTGGTTGATTTTAGCCATTCCTACAACAATGTCAAATTCAATATTCCAACAAATGGTTGGGATGAACTTTCTTATATCACAAGGAGAATATTGGCGTTTATTTACACCAATTATTATTCATAGTGGTTTTGGTCATATGCTGTTGAACTCGTTTTCACTCATATTGTTTGGCCCTGCTCTGGAAAAAATGCTAGGAAAATGGAAATTCATCGTTGTTTATATTGGTGCTGGTTTTATTGCAAATATAGCTACATACTTCATCGAGCCATTACAATATGCGCATGTAGGTTCGTCCGGTGCTATATTCGGCTTGTTCGGGGTTTATTTGTATCTTGTTCAATTCCGAAAAGATTTAATTGACCATGCCAATTCCCAAGTCATTATAACCATTTTAGTAATCGGTTTAATCATGACATTTATAAATTCAAATATTAATGTAGTCGCTCATTTATTCGGGCTAATCGGTGGAGCCAGTTTAGCTCCCCTACTTATCACAAAGAATACATCATCTTATACTTATGTCGCATCACAAAGACGTCCTGTGAACTACTCGAATATATTTACTAAAAACAATCTCATTTGGCTATTCATCATCTTTCTGGTCATACTAGGTTTATTTGCTAGGTAATGTCGTTTCGTATGATGACAGCACCGTAACATACGCTTCCTTGTTACTAGTAAAAAAAACGTATTCGAAACTTTCGAATACGTTTTTTTGAATAAAGTAATTATCTTCTTGATCAATATTTGCAGCTTTAACTAGGATCAATTCCTTTACAATAAAGGTAACTATAATTTGAAGTATTATGTTACAACAATAATATATATAATAAAAAGGGAACTATCCTTATAGCCCCCATACATATCATATCGTTTAGCTCCTGTTCAATATACTAATAGGCAAATGTTCACTATCTACATTTTCCGAGCGATTACTTCCTCCATTTGAATACCATTCATGAACAGCTCGCCCTTCAAAAAACTCCATGTCAATCATATTAAAATGTTTACCACTTGCGCTTGATTTTATGGAGGATGTTATAGTACATAAGCTTTTTCTTTTCTGAAAATATGACTGCTGCATTGTACAAGCTTGTATTTTCTTCCTTTGCATTAATACTGTCGTTTTACCAATAGTACGAAATTGCATGAACAGTTGTTTTTCATCCAATGACCATTGTGCACCTCTGTACTTCACATAACCAAATACCATAGCAACTACAAATAACAAAATAGATGCATAACCCCAAGGGCGTAAAAATATTACCATTGGCACTACAATTATAGTTACAGGGTAAATTGACCTTAACATGTACCTTATTAATGCACGTTTTGGAAGCTTAGTTTTAGATATCGGAATGTGATAATCAACTAATATCTCATTTATTAATTTTGCTAATTTTTTCTTTTTTATTATAGGGAATAGCATTGTTGACATACCTGACTCCATATCAGTTGATGCCCCAGCAATTTCAACAAACACAGTAGCAAAACCTAAAGGTTGACGAATAATATTTTCTGAAATTCTAATTGCTTGTATTCTTCCTAATGGGACAGTAACCTTCCGTTTCTCAATGATTCCCCTAATTATAACTAATTCATTTTCATATTTTTCAATTGTAAAATTCCCGTATTTTAACATCGTGTTAATGAATGCAATAACCCAAGCAATAAATATAGCAAACATAGCAGTTATCATTACGAGCAATGGACCCAGATTTAAATACTGTTCAAATCGATTTACAATTATTTCATATGGTATGAGTTCTTCAAATTGTGAAAAGAAAGCAATAATAGCTGATAGTACTACACCAATACCACCAGAAGTTGATCCAGCAATAAGAAGTTCCTTTGTAGAAACTTTATAATTAAATAGTACTTTGTCCTTCCCTTCCTCAGCTAATGAATGAGTATGCTCTTCCTCCATTTGTTCCTCAAATTGTTGGGCCGTTTGTTCCATCAACGCTCTTTCAAGCTGTCTTGATTCCATAGAGGTTATAGCTGTTAACTCTGCTTCTGCCTCTTTACCACCACCAGCAGTTTCTACTCTAACCTTAACCAACTTGAATAAACGATGCAGCACCCCTTGTGAAATATCAAAGGTTTGGATTTTTTCTATAGGGATATACCGTTTCTTTTTAATAAACACACCGTGTTCAATTCGTAATTCTCCATCTTCCACTCTATATGTATAGCTGTACCAGTAGAGAAATCCTGCAACTAGCACACCAATGAAGCCTACTCCAAACGATATAAACTTCACATATGATAAGACCATACCGTCATCACCTGAGCCAATGAAAAAGAAAACTATAATCGGGATAATGAGACTTTTAATAAAGCTAATTATAGATAGTAGTGCTGATATTGGATGAAGACGACGTTTTTCAAACATTAATCATCCTCCACCCTCGCTAAAATAGATATTCTATCTCTTAGTTCATCTGCTTCATTAAGATCTAAAGCAGGTATTTCATGAACAGTTGCTGCTGTTGATACTGTAACAGTAGCAAGATTATATTTTCTTAGTATAGGGCCTTGTTTCGTATCAACATGCTGAACACGGACCATCGGTATCAATGTTCGTTTAATAATAAATATGCCGTGTTGAATATCTATTTCATGTTCGTTCACCTCATATCTCCATCGCTTCCACCTTAATTTAGGAATAAGCATAATAAATATATAACCCATTATCAAAGTGAGCAATAAACCAACTACAATAATCCATATTGGCCAACGATAAATAATCGTAAGTATAAGTAATACAATAAAAGCAATTAACGACACTAAAAATTCGATTATTCCACCGATACGCCAAACCGGTAATGCACGTTTGCTTATTCTATTTATAGGTACATCTCTCACAATTTCCTCCTCCTCACTGTATCTTTTCGTGTCTATAAGAGGATGTTCAAATTCATAGCATAATTTAAACACACACTATAACTTATTATTATATACAAAATTACTCTTGGTATAAAAAGGGTTTTATAATCAAAATCCGTCAATCGATCTATAAATTAGCATATTGATTGTTAAACCTGTAAGTTTGACCAGTATATTGTATAAAATAACCGATAAATTTGGAGAATTGACTGGTAAAACTTGTCCTCGAGGGAATAGTTCTACAACAAGACATCCGTAAGCCTCGTTCCACGTAAAAAGGGTGCAAAGCTTATCAGCTTTGCACCTCTTATTTTATCTTGATTCTTGTTTTCTTGGTCTTCTTTTCGGGTTGCCACGATGATTCCTATTTGAATGTTGACGTGACTTTGAATGATGGCCCTTATGACGATTTCGGCTATTACCACCTTGTGATCTTTGTTGTTTTTTCGCGTGTAAAGGCGGTTCTGATGTTAAATTAACTGGCGTTTGATCAGGTTCCTTCGTCATTAATTTAATTGCTGCTGCAACTACTGATACCGAATCATGATCCTCAAGCAGCTCTTCTGCAGCTCGTTTATAAAAGGATACGTTTCCTTTTTCAACAGTTTCTACAATTTTATCAATAACGAGATGCTGTTGGCCTTCAAGAGCCTCATCGAGTGTAGGTGGCTTCATACGCTCCATTTTTCTCTTAGTCGTATGTTCTACATTCTTAAGGTGACTCATTTCTCTTGATGTGACAAATGTAATAGCTGCCCCCGTCTTACCAGCTCGACCTGTACGACCTATGCGATGAACATAGCTCTCTGGATCTTGTGGAATATCAAAATTATATACGTGAGTGACTCCAGAAATATCTAGCCCACGCGCAGCTACATCTGTTGCTACTAGGACGTCTATAGAACCTGCCTTAAACTTTCTTAACACAGATATACGTTTTGCTTGCGTCATATCTCCGTGGATACCTTCAGCTGAATAACCACGTAGAGAAAGAGCTTCTGATAACTCATCTACACGTCGTTTTGTTCGACCAAAGATAATTGCTAACTCTGGAGATTGAATATCTAATAAACGTGTTAAAATGTCAAATTTTTTCTTTTCATGAATTTCAATGTAATACTGCTCAATATTAGGAACAGTCACTTCTTTTGCTTTTACTTTCACTACTTCAGGGTTATTCATAAACCGTTCAGCAATTCTTTGAATTGGACCAGGCATTGTTGCTGAAAAAAGTAATGTTTGGCGTTCATTTGGAATATGAGATAAAATCGACTCAATGTCTTCGATAAATCCCATATTTAACATTTCATCTGCTTCGTCTAGCACAACAGTATGAATATTATCTAAACGTAAAGTTTTACGTTTAATATGATCAATCATTCGCCCTGGCGTTCCAACGATTAAATGAGGACGTTTTTTTAACCCACGAATTTGACGACCAATATCTTGTCCACCATAAACAGGAAGGATTCTTACACCTTTATACGATCCAATTTTATATAGCTCCTCTGACACTTGAATTGCTAATTCCCGAGTCGGTGCAATAACAATACCTTGTGTCTTATCTTCAGCTATATTAATTTTCTCAATTAATGGAATACCAAACGCAGCAGTTTTTCCAGTACCTGTTTGCGCTTGTCCAATAACATCTTTTTCCTGCAAACCGAGCGGAATTGTTTGAGCTTGAATAGGGGTTGCTTCTTCAAAGCCCATCTTGTTAATAGCCTTTAATAAAGGCTCACTTAAACCTAATTCATTAAACATGATCAATTGATTTCTAACTCCTTTTTACATCTATTTCATAATAACTACAGTTACTTTGCATCCGAACATTACTTCGAGCTTATTTAATAATGAAGTACCAAACCAACATCATATCACTAATAATATTCATTTGCAATTTTCTAATGAAATTAAATTAATGTTATTATTAAATAGTTGTTCCTATTTGTCCAACAACTTCTAAATGTGTAAATAAGCTCCTACTCCTTTAAAAAGGTATATACCTCAGAAAAAAGCTCCTTACGCTCGTCACAGTAGCAGACATGATGCTTGGCTGACTCTATATAAATAAGTTTCTTCCTTGTAGAACTGATTGTTTGATGTATATGCTCTGCACTTTTCATTGGAACAATCCCATCACATTTCCCTTGCACAATCAATGTAGGTACAGAGATTTTCTTTAAAGCTGGTCTAACCTTTCGAACGAGCTGTTGGAACTGAATTATTGCACTAAGAGGAGTTGCAATTATTTTCTTCTTATACCTCTCATATAATTCATTTTCGTTTATTTTTCCTTGCAACCCTAGCTTGAATAAATCATGTACATCACTTATAAGTTGCTTTGGATTCGTATAATATACAGCTGCACTCAATAAGACAAGTTTTCTTATTGAGTACTTCGCTGCTAAGTAACTAGCAATTACACCGCCCATTGAAAACCCAATTAAATATACGATGTCGAATTTGTCTAACAATTTCTTCAGCTCTTCTTCCACGCAATCAATCCACTTAGTGTATCTCACACCGCTCAACGAGAGTTGTTCACCATGACCAGGTAGTATAGGTGTGACAATTTCCCAATCAGTCTCTTGAGTTAAATAGTCGACTAATGGCTGAACTTCGTAAGGACCACCTGTAAATCCATGAATGCATAAACAACCTATCATTTCAATGCTTCAACAACTTCCTCAAGCTCCATCCCACGCGATGCCTTGACCAACATTACATCATTAGCTTGTATAATTTCCTTTACATCTCTAATAAGTTCTTTTTTATCACTATAAACCCTTGTTCTCCCTGCTGGAAATACTTTTTGTGCTTCATGAGCGATTTCTGCTCCTAATCTGCCCAAAGTAAATACGTAATCAACCTTTGCTGGTGATAACATTTTTCCTATAGAACGATGAAATTCAATTTCGTTATCCCCTAGCTCTAGCATATCTCCAAAAACAACAAACTTACGCGAAAAGTTCGGTAGTTCATTTAGTAGGTGAATCGCAGCCTTCATGGAAGTAGGACTAGCATTGTAGGCATCATTAATTATTGTTATACCTGAAGGTGCTACTATACGTTCCATTCTCATATTCGTAAGTTTAACTTTCTCTAGACCTTCTTTTATCTTATCCCAAGAAACATGAAAATATCGTGCAGTTGCAATAGCTGCAAGTGCATTATAGACGTTATGCTCCCCTAACACAGGAAGAATATATGTAATGCTCTGAGATTGATTAATTGAAAAAAGAGTTTGGTCACTTTGTTGTGAAATAGAAGTTACCTTAAAATTATTTCGTTCATTTTTACCAAATGAAATTAACTCTCCATCCAAATTAGACACCCGTTCTAATAGCAGCGGCTCATCACCATTGTACACAAGGGGAGCACCAGGTTGTAACCCTGCTAATATTTCTAACTTCGCTTCACATATGGCTTCCCGTGATCCTAAATCTTGCAAATGGGATTCTCCGATGTTTGTAATTACAGCTGCGTTAGGGCGAGCAATCTCAGATAGTAATTGTATTTCGCCACGATCACTCATTCCCATTTCAAGAACCGCAATATCAGTATCTTCTTCCAAACGTAATAGCGTCAAAGGCAACCCGTAATGATTGTTAAAATTACCTTCTGTTTTCAGTATTTTATAATTAGTAGAAAGCACTTCTGAAATTAAGTCTTTGGTTGTTGTTTTTCCATTGCTACCTGTAATACCTATAACCTTAACATTTAGCTGCTGTCGATATTGTGCAGCAAGCTTTTGTAATGCCATAAGCGTGTCATCAACAACAATTAACGGTCTTCCCTTTGGCATATTTGGTTGCCCCTTTTGCCATAGAGAAACTACGGCTCCTTGTTCAAACGCATCGTTAACAAAATCATGTCCATTAAAGCGTTCCCCAATGATCGGAATAAACAAATTACCATGTTGAATTTCTCGTGAATTAATAGATACACCCTCGATAAACTGCCCATTATGTTGAAATTGCACTACTTCTCCTAAAACCATCTCAACAATTTCTTGTAATGTTCGTCTAATCATTTATCGATCATCCTTTACTTAAAATGTATATTTAATTTGTTGTTTCTCTTCATGTCGTTCAATTGCTAATTGCACAAGCTTTTCAATTAATTGAGGGTATGTGACACTAGAATGTTGCCATAATAATGGAAACATACTAACTGGTGTAAAGCCTGGCATTGTATTCACTTCATTAATAAAAACTTCACTATCTTGTGTTAGGAAGAAATCAGCTCTGACTAGACCTGTGCCATCAATTGCCTTAAATGCTTTAATAGCCATTTC
This sequence comes from Cytobacillus sp. IB215665, assembly GCF_033963835.1. Taxonomy (NCBI): domain Bacteria; kingdom Bacillati; phylum Bacillota; class Bacilli; order Caryophanales; family Bacillaceae; genus Cytobacillus; species Cytobacillus sp. IB215665. The sequence continues at coordinate 63,132 of NZ_JAXBME010000020.1, read as the reverse complement.
ATGAATCTTTTCATACTCTGATGTTGTTATATCGGCTGGGATGATTAGCGCAGTATCTCCGTCTTCGTATTTTGCCTTATAATCGTAAAAATCGTCTTTAGGTACAATCTCTCCCGCAACCGAAACCTCCGGTTCATCATTACCAAGTACACCTACTTCAATTTCACGACCAACTACTGCAGCTTCAATAATTATTTTACGATCATAAGTGAAAGCCTCATCGAAAGCCTCCACCAAGCTATCACGGCTATTACATTTACTAATCCCTACACTTGATCCTAGGTTTGCAGGTTTTACAAAGCATGGATAACCCAGCTGCTCCTCTACTTGTTCATATGCTTCTTCCTTTAACTTATGCCACTCGTTACGAGTGAAGCCTACATAATTCACTTGTTTTAGCCCCGCTTGGGCAAACAATTGTTTCATAATCACTTTATCCATTCCCGTTGCTGATGCTAATACTCCGTTCCCAACATAAGGAAGGTTCAATAATTCCAATAGCCCTTGCACAGTACCATCTTCTCCATTTGTCCCATGGAGTAATGGGAAAATGACATCAAGTGAATCCTGATTGCCATCAGCACTTCGTGAAGATTTGAAAAGCTCATTAGCAAAAGTATTAGGGACAATTGAATTTTCTTCCGAGACTAATGTTAAAGAACTTACATTATCAACTGAATCTGTAATTTGCTTACCACGGACCCACTCCCCATTACTCGTTATAAAAATGGGATGGATTTCAAATTTATCTTTATTTAATGCCTTAATAACAGCAAGTGCTGTTTGCAATGAAACTTGATGTTCAGCTGATTTCCCTCCGTACAGCAATCCTAATTTTATTTTCATATAACAAACCTCCATAATTTAAATAATACATAGACACCTTGTTAACCCCATACAAGAGTTGCAACCATTTCACATGATGGACTAAGCAACTTGAGGCGATGAGCGCCTAAAACTGGGATTCCAAATGTGTAAAGCGACGATTTATAGGTGACAAGCTTAAAATAAGCTGGCGAAAAAGATACTTGTTACATTATTGAAAGATTGACTTATGGCCTCAGACGCTTGAAGCTCGACAATAATAAGCTTATACAATAGAGATAAATCTATTTAAAATGCTCTTTTCGTAAACTCTGTTGCTGTTTTTACTAAAAATGACATTTAAGATGCGGTGTTTTACCCATCCTCACAATCTTATAGTAGAAAAGGTACAACAGAAGGTAGATGTTTACGTTTTTATGTCTTAGTAGGTCAATGCGAAAACAGCCATTTTGGAATTATACTTGATTTCTATTATATCATGTTGCACCTAACTTTACGTTTCGGTTAATACACTTATATGTGATATGATGCTTGTATCACAACCTGAAAGCGAACCTACAACAGCTAATGGTAAGTGGTCTGTAGTTTTTATTCCATATATATAAAATTTATTATATAATGATAATCATCCTAATAATTCCATCTAATACATTAAATAACTACGAATCTTACAAAGAAAGGTGTTAACTATGTCTTCAATTTTAAATAATTTCCAAAATTCGGTTAATGAAGTGTTGATTGGCAAAGAAAAAGTGACTGAGCTTTTGTTAGTATCCATTCTAAGCAAGGGTCATGTTCTTCTAGAGGATGTTCCTGGTACAGGAAAAACAAAACTAGCTAAAACGTTTGCTTCACTCATTAATGGCTCTTTCCAACGAATACAATTCACGCCTGATGTACTTCCAAGCGATGTTACTGGTATTCAATTTTTCAATCCTAAAGAACAGGATTTTCAATTACGCTTAGGTCCAGTAAATACAAATATTTTACTAGCTGACGAAATTAATCGAGCAACACCTCGTACACAATCCAGCTTACTTGAGGCAATGGAAGAGCGACAAGTAACAATTGATGGTAGTACATACAAATTACCAGAGCCATTCATTGTATTCGCCACCCAAAACCCTGTTGAATCGCACGGAACATTTCCATTGCCAGATGCTCAACTTGACCGATTTTTTATGGTTATTCCTGTCGGCTATCCTTCATTTGATGAAGAGAAAGAAATGATTAAACGCTATCGCAATGAAGACCCGCTTAAACATATACAAAGTATTGTTGATTCAACACTACTATTAAACTACCAAGATGAGATAAAACAAATCAAAATATCTGAAGATATTGAAACATATCTTCTCGCCATTATCCATGCAACACGACAATCTGATCTCATTGAAACAGGCGTAAGCCCACGGGGTACATTAGCTTTCATGAGAGCCATTCAAGCAAGAGCTTTTCTCAAAGAGCGAGATTATTGTATCCCTGAAGATGTTAAAGAACTCGCACCATACATATTGAGTCATCGGCTTGTTCTTTCAACAGAAGGTATGTTAAAAACACAATCTCATGAAATCATACAGCATATTATAGATTCAGTTGAAGTACCGGTTGAATCAGGAGCCACACTATAATGAATTGGTATAAAACTGTACACATACCTACCATATTTTCTCGATCTATTTGGTTGGTTTCTTTATTGCTATTTATCGAATTCATCTTTATCAAATCTAATATTTTATTTTTTTGTATTTTCCTATTGTGCTCATTATATTTTTTCATCTATTTATATTTGAATAATATAGGGAAGTACATTCGCATTGAAGATGAGAAGACGACCATAAGAATGTTTCCAAACGATGAAGCTACATTGTATTTGAAGTTGCATCATAAAGGTATCCTACCATTACTTCAAGGAAACGTAACGTTTACATGCAATAATACAATAAAATGTACAAATATCCCTAAATTGTACGATAATGTTATGGTTAAGAGGTCACCTTATAAACTACCTCTTACATATCAATACAAGTCATCCAAATCATATCCTGTAAACATCGTTGCCAATAAAAGAGGGGTCACACGTATAAGAGAGATTAATTTACAAATATTTGACCCATTTTATATAGGAACGGTATCACACTATAATACTTGGGGGATAGGACAAGAAATACTTGTTTATCCAGAACCAAAACCGTTAGCAAACATACAAACATTTAGTAAGATGAGGGCTGGAGAACAAATTTACCCACATTCTTTATTTGAGGACGTATCACGTATTAGAGGTGCAAGAGAGTATGCTGCCAATGACCCATTTTCACGTATACATTGGAATTTGTCCGCAAAGAACGGTCAGCTGATGACTAAGGAATATGACAAAACAGTCTACCATAAATGGACGATCATATTAAATGTTTTAAAAGATCGTCAAATGTCATTTGATTTGTCAGAAGAGATGGAGGACTACATAAGCTATGTTGCATTTATATGTCAATATGCCTACAAACAAAATATCCCTTTTGAAATATACGCAAATGTAGTTACAAACAGTAATGATTCAATCTTCCATTTGGAGCCAGGAACTGGGGGGAAACACCTATCCATTGCACTCGAAATGCTTGCAAGAATCAATGAAGGTAACTACATAAAGCATATTAACCATTTTTTCCACTCTCTAGACAGGAGAATTGATGAAGATGCAATCGTGCTATATTTCGGTGATTATGGATCAACCATTGCAAACTACCTTGCATCCTGGTCACGTGGTGGTATGTCAATATTTAATGTGGAAAACGATGAAGAATACGGATATTTACAGCCATTCAAGTTAAGGAGTGATGCACTTGCTTAACTGGTTTAAAGCGAATTACGTCCCTTTTATAAATTATCTTTACGAAAGTTTGATCGTGTATTTCTGTATAGTCATATTATCTTTGTTCACTAATGAGATAGTACCAGTAAGTTTATTTTTTTTACTATATGTCGTGGGTGCAATCCCAATTGCAATGATCATATATAAAATGGAGGGAAAAGCCTTTCATCAAGGCGCCTTATTATACATCCCATTTCTATTTGTTGTTGCCTTATTTCTTAATATCCCAGTAATTGAAGCAGCTGCAATCTCTATCGTTTCTGTTTGGAGGCTTCTAGTTCATCTTAAATTAAGAAAATGGGAAAGTTTTGAGAAGCATATGATCGTTTCGATGTTAGTCATCCCTATTGTATTAGTATTAAACAGACCCGAAATGTTGTATTTATTAGTAGTACAGGTATTATTCTTCCCAATCGTTAGGCGGGAAAATAATGAACTGTCAGGAGGTCAGACGGCGAACCGGTTATGGGGATTACTTTCCCTATTAATCGTTATCACGATCGTTTTTGTTGGTAAAATTATTATTCCGATGATTTATAAAGTAGTGACACTTGGCATTGCATATGTTGCTACCGGAGCTTTTATCGCAATAACATGGATCGTTTCGAAATTACCATTACCTCCGTTGACAATTCCAGAACTATTCGAGACCGAAGGTAAAGAGGAAGAACCATTAGTCCAGCTAGTGCAAAATAATATTAATCAAGACGCTACTGGAAATAACACTGTTATGTATGTTTTGATTGTTATTATTGTAGGGTTAGTTATTTATCTTTTATTCAAAAGAAAAGCTCATGCTACAAATGACCCTTCTCATAAAGTACAACCGCTAGCCATTAATAACGACGTTAGTCATACAACCATTATGTATGGTAGAGGAATGTATTCATCTCATGGAAATCGAATGATTCGGAAAAGGTTTGACCGTCTTGAACATTATATGGCTAAAAAGGGAAGAGGTCGAAAAGTCAATGAAACTGTCCATGAATGGCTACACCGTCTAGACATCAATCATATTCACGTAGCAGAATTTGAAGCGATTTATAAAAAAGCACGATACGGAGAAGTAGATGTCTCTAAGAAAGAAAAACAACAATTTACACAGGCGATAAAAGAGATTAAAAGTCATTCTTCTTAATTTATGAAAAGCCAGTACCTTTAGTTCAACAACGGTACTGGCTTTTGTTCATTTTTACTAACCTTCTATATAATAAACTACATACAACAATTAATAGTAAGCTATAATTAGAGGCTGTTTCCTATCTTAATTTTAGCAATAATAATAGCAAACTTTTGTGATAACTTTTTCTTTGTACGTTACTCAAATTCAAACAACAAAGTTAACTAACAGAGCATTTTTATCTTTGTCTTATAAGCAACAAAGTTAATATCTTTGTCGTATATAACCTCATCTTGATGTTCAAATATAAGTACAACAGCAATCGAATAGGGCAAATTTAAACAAACGTTTAATTAAATAATCATGTCCATACGTTATCTAGTTTATCTGCATAAAAGAGAATAGCTTTTTGATATTGCTTAATACCCTCATCATTTGTTAATTCAGCCAGGTTACGCAATAAAACTTCCATTGATTCTTTGTGATGTCCCAAATTGTATAAAGCCATAGCATAAAAAGGATAAAACTCATTTGCATGTGGGAATTCTTTTAAGCCATTTTCTAACGTTTCTTTTGCTAGATTGTATTTACCTATCGTTCTATATGTGCTCCCTAATCCTAATAATGCTCCCCTTTTGTCTTCCCCAGCTAAACCAGTTTCTAGTGCTCTCACATAATAAGGGACCGCTTCAACTTCAAGTCCAAGTACATCATGTGACCAAGCACATTGATATAGCACAGTTGGATTGTTAGGTTCTTCATCAACAAGCTTTAGCATTAACTCCTTTGAAGACTCTAAATGACCTTCTTCCCTCAGCTTAATTGCTTTTTGTAATGTAGACATAATTTTCCATCCCCTATCAATACCTCATACTTATTCACCATTAGTAATTCAGCTTATCTTCTGATTTTATGTATATTCCCATTTTTGTATTTTAGCCTTGTTCTTAACCCCATTCATGCTATTATCCTATTTCATACGTCATTTATTCCATATGATTTTCATTGAGATGTTGTTTATACACAAGCAAAATAAACCTTACATTCATATAATAGTTAAAATTTATGTATGAGGGGTGTTTGAATTGCTAAATTTGATAAAGCTCTTTGCGCTAGTCATCTATACGATTCTTGATCCAAAAACCGTATCGGTTCATATAAATACATTGGTTGGTAGCCAAATTTAATTTCATGAGTTGATTTTAGCAATAATATTAATTACAAAAACAATATAGATTAACAGTACGATAAAGCTGAGAGTATGCTTTTCCCAATACCACTTTTTTTGTCTGTTTGCCTTTAATTTTAGAAGCATGTCTTGCAATACCTCTTCATGACGAGATATTCTCCACCACCGCTTAATAGATATATTTATCGTCGTCCTTTTATGACCTCTTAGAGGGTGCCAACTCATCACTACTTTCGCTCGGTCATTGACTAAGTCAAATATGTACTTATCATCCACATCATCTTCCTTCTCTTCATATACGATTTGTAAATGATCTAACACTTCTTTAATGATAGCTTTTACCTCTTGCTGTGTAATCTCATAAACTGATATACTTCTTCCACCATAATAAAATCTCAAAAAAAGGATGACGAAAATGAAGAAAACAAAAATTAGATAAAAGTTTATATTCGCCATAATATTACCGAATTTTTGAAAAATAAACGGAAATAGAATGGTTACAACTACATTCATGAGAAAAAAAATCTTAGATTCCATAACGACGCCATAATTTTTCCGGGTACTAATAACCTCCAAGACTACTCCCCCAATGAGAACGAAACTTAAAATGATCATCATTATAATGATCACGTAAAGCTGGGACTCTTCCACTTTCTTCACCTCTTACAACAGCCAAAGGTGTGTCGTATAAAACATCTCCCTCTGTAATCAAACAACAACGCTGTTTTCACATTGATTATTGCTTTTCACTCTATGCTATAAGCACGTATTATTCCTCTAGACTTCGGGGCATCTTTTCTACTTTTTATAATTATGAACCATTATAAATGTTGATTATTCTATCCAATTTTAATAAAAATTTCAGCATAGTTTACGAAAAGAGCCTTACAATCTAATCAATTTTTGCCCACATTTCTTGGGGGTTTAATTCATAAATTCCTTTTTCCCTATACATATAATGTCCCATAATAAGCTCTCTACGTAAAGTCGCATAATCATCATGAAATTGTTTAATATGTTCATTAATCTCTCTTTCGGTGTACTTTCTTCCCTGCTCTAGCCCTTTAATAATATATTCTAAGATAATTAACTTCTTCTTTCTTTGTGCTGGTATCGTTTTTAATTTCCCATCACTCGTAACAAAATTATTTAGTATTGCTTGATTATTTGTATCACGACTCATACCTATTTCTCCCTTGTGGTTAATAACATTTATTAGTGCTAACGATTTATGTTCTAGATCTTTCTTGTTTAAATAAAAATAAATCGTATTTTTCTCCCTTTTTTCTTTAATGAGTCCTAGATCTCTTAATTTAGTAACATGATGAGTAATCGTCGGTGGCCTTAATCCTAACTTTCCCGCTATTGCTTGACCATGTAACGGCCCTTGTGCCAACAACACTAAAATCCGAATTCTTGTGGGATCTCCAAGAACCTTATGAAACTGAACAATCTTTTCTAGTTGCACGCTTTACCCTCCATTCAATTAGATATTCATCTAATTAGATATTAATCTAACTTTAATGCCATGTCAATTTAGAATTAATTTTTTTTGCTATCCTCACCTCACCAACCCTATTGTTAGGGGCTTTTGCAAACTATGTTGCTATTCCTAAAGAACAACAGCACGACGTAGATACGATTACTGATATAGGGAAGTAATTTATTAACAAATCAATAAATTACTTCCCTATATTATGAATTAAAGAAAATGACTAAAATAAGGACATATGTCCTTTCTTCTTACTTCACTTTTATATTTTAATTAATCTATAACGAATTTGAGAGGAAGGGATATCATGAAAGGTTTATTATATTCACTAGCAGCAGGAATTTTTATAACTTTACAAGGTGCTTTTAATGCCCGGTTAAGTGATGATCTAGGACCATGGCATACGACCTCACTCATTCATTTGATTGGATTTATAATTTCATTCGTCATTTATTTGTTTGTGAGAGATGGACAAAGAGGTGGAATTCAAAAGACACCATTCCTATACCTTCTAGGTGGAACCTTTGGGGTTATGATCGTATTCGGACAAATGACCGCAATCAACCTTATAGGTCCCACTTTTGCTGTTGCAGTACTATTAATAGCTCAGTTATTTTCAGCATTCATTATTGAGACTAAAGGTTTGTTTGAAGAGCAAAAACAGCGCATCACTTGGTCAAAGTTGCTTGGTATTGCTTTAATGTTTTGTGGAGTGATTGTCTTTAAAATTTAATGAAGATTGGTGATACATGATGGACAAGGTTAATAATCCAAGTTTACTAATACAAAATCTTAATTACCATCAGTTAGATTCCGTTTTTTCACAGGAAACCCAAAAGAAGATGACATTACATCGTTTCGTTAAAGGAGAGACCTTATGCACAAGAGGAGATACATTAAATCATATGTATTTTCTAGTAAAAGGAAAAATTAAAATATATACGATTTCTCCTGAAGGAAAGACAAGGATAGTACGCTTCAAAAAACCTATAGCAATCATTGGAGATATAGAATTTATTAAAAAAAACAAAGTGATTTATACAGTTGAAGCTGCTTCTGATGGCTATTTAATCGGAGTATCGTATGAGCAAATTAGAAATAAAGAGGAGAACCGAGTCACTTTTGTGAAATTTTTACTTGAAATAATGACCCATAAATTTTTTACTGAATCCCAAACATCTAGTTTAAATATACTTTACTCTGTCGAAGTGCGGCTTGCAAGCTATTTACTATCGATTTCATCTGATGAAGAGGGTTCATTATTTCATCAAGAAATGAGAACATCGAACTTAACTGAGCTAGCTGATTTAATTGGGACGAGCTATCGACATTTAAATCGTGTCATTCAAAAACTAGATGAAGAAGGTGTGATAGAGCGTAGAAAAGGTTCAATTTACGTAAAAAACCTTAGTCTATTAAGTGAACGAGCAGAAGGGAATATTTATGAATAACTAGGGAGGAATAATATGCAAGGCGTTATATTATCAATCGTTACAGGTATATTGATTAGCATCCAAACCGTATTTAATGCAAGAGTTAGTGAACGTGTAGGTTCATGGGCAACGACTACACTCGTTCTAGGATTAGGCTTCATAGCCTCATTACCCATCTTTTATTTGAATAATGATACTAGTTTATTCAAATTAGAAAATATAAATAAACTCTATCTCTTTAGCGGAGTAATTGGCGTAGGAATTGTATTTTGTATTATGAAAGGTATTCGACATATTGGGCCAGCTTATGCTGTTTCTGTTGTTTTAGTATCACAGTTTACTGTAGCGCTTCTCATTGATACCTTCGGTTGGTTTGGGTTTGATACAATGACGATTACATGGAATAAAGTAGTCGGAATATGTATTATTCTATTAGGGATCATCCTTTTTAAACTAAAACGATGATTTTATTAAGCAGTACAAATACAACTGTATACATGAAGGCTCATTGTAGCCTTCTAGTACATAAATATGGTCACCTTTGAGGCAAGAAAACTAAAGAATTAAGTTTTTCAGGTCTGTATTTCCAACAAATGAAGCTAAAAACGATAACGTGCGATATTTTCAAGGAGTAGCGATAAAACCAGTTTTTATCCCTTTTTTAAACCCTGCACGTTCGTAAAAAGATAAAGTCTCTTCTTTTTTGGAGCCAGTAAGGAGCATCACTTTATAACAGTTTTGTTCCCATGCAATATCCAACGCTGCCTGCAATATCTTCATTCCATACCCTTTACGTCTATAATTACTGTGAGTAACCACATTTTCTATTAAGCCATAAGGACGTGCGTTCCTCGTCAAATTCATTATAATGTTTAGCACACATGATGCAACTAGCTGACCATTTTTATCTGCAACGATATAGTATGTATGAGGGTTACAGCAAATTTGCTCCCATAAAGGTGCTATATCGGTAGCAGATAGTTCTGGATCATCTAAGTTCAAATGTTTATACAAATGTAATAATGATTGTAATTCTTCACGTTTAATTGGTCTTATGCAAACCTCATCAGTCATATTAATCACACCTCGATAGTCATGTTATTGTATGGCTCTTTTCGTGAAATTTTTTCTATTATCACCAAATTAAGACCATAAAAAGTGGCTTATCATTTTACAGAAGGAAAGTTGGCACGAAAGCTAGATGTATACGTGCTTATATCTTTAAACGAAAACAACTATACTTGCGAAAAAACCATAATTTAAAGAAGCAAATAGCCTATTATATCTCCTTAACTATAAACGAAGATCCTTTCGATCAATGAATAGCACTAATTTACAAAAGAGACTGGATAAGCATCCAATCTCTTTCCATTTAACATATGTCATTTAACCTCTACCTGATTGTTTATTATAGTTTCTTATTATCATACCAGTAGACCTCATCATGCCAAACTTTTCATAGTAAGGCTGAAGGTCCTCATCACACATCACGTCTATCATGTATATGTCATTAAGCTCTTGAAGCATTCGAGTGACTAATTCCTTTCCAACCCCTTTGTTTTTGTATGTCGACAACACTTCTAGCAAAGGAATGTAAGCAGAAAGAACGCCATCACTTATAGCTGTAATAAACCCAACAACTTGATTATTTGTTTCTTCTATTGCAATGACAACTTTATAGCTATTTGTCAACAACCTGAAATGTGTTTCTGGACTAGGCGGATTCGGCCAATCTACAAAGAAACCTTCTAGCATTTCATGAGTAACTCCATCAAGTGACGATGTATATTTCAAAATTTCCAGCTCCCTAATGTCTTTTTAGTAAAATATTTGTTAACAGATGGGTATTAAAAATATAATAACAACGATAAAACCTCCTGCTTGAAAAATGCATGCTCTTACTTTATTCTACGATGTATTCAAAAATCCTCTTTGGCTTTTATGTTACTCTTTTCTACTAAAATACGGACCTAATCCCCCTTTTTCATGTGTAACAACATATGTCCAACTAAAATGTTCATCTACTATATAAACATCCTGTTCATCTTTAAAATCATTCGCACATATGTGAGCAGCATTTTCTATGAGTAACACCATATTTATTTGCTGATAAAATATATAACATGTCCCTTAAGGTTCATTATTAAATACAAGATCGGCTTCTTCCCCTTGTAAAAACGACACCTTCTTAAAGCTAAAAAGATGCCATAAAAAACCTCCGACACTGTTTAGGTATATCTTCACTTTTTCACTTTCATTCAGATGATTCGCAAATGTCTTCTCCCACTTGCTACGTAAATAAGACCCTTTATCATGTATTTCTTGTACTTCAATATGCTTACTTTTAAGATTTATTAATAATTCATTAACTCTGCCATGTAAAAACTGTTCTAAACTCATACTTCCTCCAAGCTGTTAAATAACCCAGTTTCCATCAAGGAAAATCGGCTCAACTAGTCCTTCAACAGTTTCACCGTCTATATGAAGTTTATCAGATCCAATCATAAAGTCTACATGTGTGATGCTGTCGTTAAACCCAATTTGTAGTAGTTCTTCTTTACTCATTTGTTTTCCGTTTTTAATACAAATAGGCAATGCATTACCTAATGCAAGGTGACAAGATGCATTTTCATCATACAAAGTGTTATAGAAAACTAGATTCGAATTAGATATTGGTGAATGATGTGGTACTAACGCTACTTCCCCAAGGTATGAAGCACCTTCATCTGTTTCTAATAGACCTTTCAATGCCTCAAAGCCTTCCTCTGCAGCAAAATCTACAACCTTCCCATCTTTGAATGTCAGACTAAAATTATTAATAATTGTACCATTATAATGAAGGGGCTTAGTACTCGACACCTTCCCATTCACACCCGTTTTCACAGGAATAGTAAATACTTCTTCCGTAGGTAAATTAGGCACAAAGTTTGTTCCTTTGTCGTTTGTGAATTTTGCACATAACCATTGATGTGCATCTGGTAATTCAATCGTTAAATTGGTACCAGGCCCGCTGTAATGCAATTTTTTGTATTTTTTCTTATTTAAATAATTCGCACGTTCATTTAAGGAACTAATATGATCTTTCCACATTTCAACTGGTTCTTCATTATTAATGCGTGTAACTGCAAAAATTTGGTCCCAAAGCTGTTCAACAGCTTCTTCTTTATTTAAGTTCGGAAATATCATCTGCGCCCATTCAGGTGTAGGCACTGATACAATTGCCCAGCTTATTCTTCCCCCACCTATATAACCTTGAAACTCTTTCATAGCTGCTCTTGCAGCCTTTGTTGCCACCGCTACACGATTTGGATCAATATCCTTCAACAGTTCTGGGTTTTGAGCATAAACGTTTAAATACGCTACATTTTCCTCGGCCATATCTAGTAAGCCCTTCACTTTCCATTGTGGAAAGCTCTTCAACCCCTCTTCAGGTGCTAGTTCATATTTAAGTAGATCTAGTTGGCTATCTATGTATTCGACTAATACATCCTTTGCTCCAGCTTTAAAAGCTTGCTCCACCACTTTATGAACGAAATCTGTTGCCTCTATAGGCGTGTTAATAAAAACAGTTTGACCCTTTTGAATATTTAAACCGACTTGTACTACAGTCTCAGCGTATTTTTCTAATTTCATATCAAAATTTATCAAAGTCATTACCTCCTAAATAATCCTCATATATTCATTTACATAATTTTAATGAAACCACTATTTATTATCGCATAATAGTTAAATTACACTTGCCAATAAATTTGAATAACTCATTTATATAACTGTTTTCATTTTATTAAAAATGTTCTACCTATTATATACAATAACCTAATCTTCTTCCAATAGAAACCAAGTTCTTGACGAACACTACTGTAACATTTATAATTACAGTAATTATTATTATTAATTTGTTTTCGTACAAGAAAAACTTCACATAAATAAAAGCTGATGAAATCGTATAATACTACTTTGATCTGCTCCACTTTAGCAATATTTGCAACTAAGTTACAGAGCATTAATTACAAAGGAGGAATAAATTTGAAGCCTTTACTTATCGGTGATTGGGTGAAAGGTACAAGTCGTAATGATGAACTATTTCATGGTTTTATTGAATCTTTAGAAGGACAAACTGGAATCGTTCGTATTGTTCAGAGTGATAATCATGAACTTGAAGGACAATCCATTAAAATACCAATAACTACTATTTCAATTATTCAACACTCTGACTTACAACAAGAGGGTTATCTGTTAAACTTAATTGACATCGCACTTATTGAACGTGATGAAGAAGCTTTTATGAAGCTAACAGAAAAACTAAATGCTATTCGCAACAATAACAAAGAACTTGTTGGCGTTAAGAATGCTACAACAGCTGTAAGCGATAGAGAACTTAACCGTCAATAACTTTGTTCATACCATAAGGTGAAATTGCCTTTTTGACATGTAGTTAAGGGAGGGAGAAAAACAAAAATGAACAGTGAATTTTCACTTGCCGTGCATAGCCTCACATATCTTGCGTTATTACCTGGCAAAATGGCTACTAGTGACTATTTAGCCGAGAGCGCTTCAGTTCATCCAGTGAGAATACGTAAGATGCTCAGTTTACTCAAAAAAAATGGCTATATTAAATCAAAAGAGGGTGCAGGTGGAGGCTTTATACTTGCTTGTGAACCTAGTGAAGTAACATTAAAAGAAATTTATTCTATAACTTCTGAAGGAACTCTACAGCCAAAATGCTCCCAAGCAAATGAACAATGTATTATCGGTGCAAACATGAAGCATGTGCTTTTTTCCATCTTCCAAGACGCTGAAGAACATCTAGGCAATTTCTTAGGGCAATTTACAATTGCTGATATATTAGTTCAAATTAAAGAAAAAGATGCACAAAACATATAAGCAAATGACTTGGTTCGACCAAGCATTTGGTCTAAATGTAATAAATATAATTACAGTTCAGGAGGGATCATATCATATGAATATGAACGTTGTGTCTTATACAACTAATAATGAACAGATTTTTCAAGATCAAAATAAATTAGAAGCATACGGACAAAACCATCATGTCGAACATGGAACGGTAATATATAGTCCTCAAGCACCTATCAATTCTGTGTTATTTTTAGTAAAAGGAACGATCCTTTTAACAGATGCTGAAAAAGGTACAGAGAAAATAGTTCATGAAGGCGAATTTTTTGGTGACCGATCAATTTTTTCTTCAAAGAATATTAGTGCCAAAGCTTTGTCTAATGCTGAATACTTTCAAATTGATGCTTATAACTATGCTCAATTAATGGGAAATAATCCTAAGCTTGCTTTAAATATTGTTGAAGAGTTGTCTAATCAATATTTAGACAAACAAATTTCACAGCCTACAAATTTGTTACAAAAATTGAAAACATCAATACAATCATACAGATCGAAAAAACAAGTGGATATGCGTTACGAAGAATGTTTATAAATAATAATTAGTTTTTGTTGACTTTTCTAACTGTAACATCTAGAATTACAGTATAATATTAATTGTCAACAAGAATTGAATTTATATGACAGTTAATTGTAACAAAAAAAATTACATTAAATATAGGTTAGGAGAATTTAACTCATGACAACTACAAAAAAAGATATGTCTGCATTAGAAGTGATGAAAACACGCACATCAGTACGTAAATATGAAAAGGGACATGTAATGCCTAAGGAAGACCTAGAAGAAATTCTTAACTTAACAGTAACAGCACCATCTTCATGGAACTTACAACATTGGAAATTTATCGTTATTGACAAAGAAGAAGATAAACAACGCCTACTTCCAATCGCTTATAATCAAGAACAAGTTGTTGACAGCAGCGTAACGGTTGCAGTTTTAGGTGATTTACAAGCGAATGAAAATGCAGAAATCGTGTATGGCGAAGCAGTTAAAAAAGGCTTTATGCCTGAAGAAGCTAAAAATACATTAATCGCTCAAATTAACGGTGCATATGCTAGCATTCCTAACGCAGCACGTGATGAAGCAATTCGTAATGGATCATTAGCTGCAATGCAATTAATGTTAGCTGCTAAGTCACTTGGATATGACACTGTCCCAATGGGTGGGTACGATTCAGTAAAATTTGTTGAAGAATTTAATGTTCCGGAGCGCTACGTTCCTGTTATGCTTATTTCTATCGGTAAAGCAGCTGCACCAGCTCATCCGACACCTCGCTTCCCTTTAAAAGATGTTATTCTTTAATAAATTTTTTTAAAAAAACGCTTGGAAAACCAAGCGTTTTTTCTTTCATTTATTTATCCTTTAGATAGAACATTTCATAAATGTAGTTACTCAACTTCTTCCTCTTCTTTTAAAGACATGAAATGTACAGCTGAATTTGTTGAAGCATGTTCTTTAGCTGAATCACTCGCTTTTGAGTTTTCTTTATTCTCCAAAGATGGATTTGTTTTTGTGTCAACGTGATTTATTACTACAGTTTCTTCATCTTTCTTTTCTCCATCAGTAAATTCTTGTTCAACATCCTCTTCTAAAGCTAGTTCATTAAGCCCTTTAGTGATTTCTTCAGTTTCATCATTCACCACTTCTTCTATTGTAGCATGTACCGCTGAGTTAACTGACGCATGTATTTTAGCTTGTTGATTAGCTTTAATACTGGCTTTTGAGTTAGCTTTATGCTGTGAAGATGGATTTGTCTTTTTATCAGAATTAATTCTTCATCTACTTCTTCAGTATTTTCATTATCCTGACTATCTTCTTCACGACTAACTTCTTGATCCTCAGAATCATCTTCAGTTATACTTTCTTCACCTTTTTGAGGCTTTGTTATGATATCATCACTTTCAATATGTTCCTCAATTGATGCATGCACTGCTGAATTTTCTGAAGCTCTTTCTTTGGCTCTCTCACTTGCTCTTTCACTTGCTTTTGAGTTTGCTTTATTTTCTTTAGAAGGATTGTTCTTTTCCTTTGTCTTTACTTCATCAATATCATCACGCTCATCATATTTTTGAACACTTTGGATATCACTTATTTCTTGTTGTTCTGAAGCTTCACTCATACCTGCTCCAACTAATAGACTCACTGAAATTGCTCCCGCTACAACAAATGATTTAACAACCTTGTTCATTAATAATCTCTCCTTCTTCTTTTAGAATTTATTTTGATAATTAGCAAGAAGAAGATAAATCCGGTGGTTGAGAAGGAGGCGCATTTATCCATTGATTGCTCAATGCTTGAATATTTGAAACACTATCCGTCTTCTGTGAAATTTTAAATCTATGTTGATTTAATTCAAGTGCTTGTAATTGGTGATTTAAGTTAGACCCTTGCCCTCCTGCATCAGCAGAGCTAGGTGAACTGTGAAAGTTGTTAATGTTCACCACAACATAGAAATAGTCTAGTAGCATTCCTCTTTTACTTTGTTCTTCAGATTTTGAGTTATAGTTGGATGTACTTGACTTAGCTCTTTCTTGCATATTTTGTTCAGTCTTAGTCGAACTAATAATAGATTGCTTAAATTGTATGGCTTTCTGTCCATCATCACTATAGTTTACAACTTGATCAGATGGACTACCCTTTATCTTTTTCAGTTGGTTAGCCTTGTCCTTTGTCTTGTCTAGAACTTTGGTATTCTTAAAAGATTTTTTACCATTATTAGTCTTCTTGGTTGAATGGATGTTTTTATGATTTTCCTTAGCTTGATTCTGTTTTTCATTTTTCTTAGTTTTTAAAACTTCTTTTTGCGCCTGACTGTTATACGTTCCTTTTTCTTTGTTGTTATTTTTATTCTTGCTGTTTATTTTTATTTCAGCCTCTACTTTAAGGTCTTTATTAGCATTACCATTGCTTGCCCCAGACACGTAAGTAGGTATGACGAGAAATAAGGATATTAGGAACACTATAGAGGAAACAATACGATAGTCCACGTTTTCACCACCTTTCTTTGGTGACCCTACTATAGTAGTTCATTTTGACTTATATCTTTTTGTCGGTTGTATTTATCTTAACAAATATTTCAATTTATTCAGTTATTTTAAAATGTTATCTCAAATTAAAACGATATAACTATCATCGTTTTAAAGAGAAAAAACCTACTCTGAAATAGAGTAGGTTTAAAGCTTATTAATATTAAATCTCCTGGTTATTCAACAACTAATCCACCTTACGATTGTTCCTTTTACAAATCACAAATTTCTGTGTTAGCAATCTGCAAAAGCTCCTGCGCCATGATATCACATTCGCTAAGTGGAATTAACTCCTCAAAGGAATTATCATAAATTGATTGAATGCGTTTCGCCAAAACACTTCTGTCATTTAATTCATGTACGGCTTGTAGTACATCTATATTTTCAGTTTCATAAAAGCCAATACCATAGCCTAATGGGTCCCAGCTTTGTAATTTTAACATTAGCTTAATATTCGTATTCTCCATGCTCCTCACCTTTTATCTTACATATTTAACTTTAATAATAACGTGGTTATGACTTTATATCAATTTTCCTCATAATACTTGTTATGTGCACTAACGAGTTAATCACACAATTTAACATAAAATTATCATAGTTTACACATCATTCTTGTCTATTCTATAAGTGTAGAAACAATAATTACATCTCGTATGAGGAGGAAAAAAAGTGAAAAAAATTGGATTATTTGCACTTGCTGGTGCATTAACTTTAGGTGGAATAGGAGCTAGTCATGCATTTGCTAATGAGAACGGTGGTTTGTTTCAAAGAGGACAAAATCAAAAACAAGTGATGAATAAAGATAGTTTCGTTGATAAATGGAGTGAACTATCTGATGAAGAAAAAGAAACTAGGATTTTTGAAAGAGCAGCAGAGCTTGGGATTGATACTGATGGAAAAACTGTTGATGAAGTAATAGATTCAATTAACGATCAACGCCAACAGCGCCTATTTGACCGCGCAGAAGAACAAGGAATTGACACAGAAGGTAAAACTGCTGATGAAGTAAAGGAGTTACTCAAAGACCAAGCTCCTAGTGGTGAACGTAGTGGTAAAGCTCATAGCAAAAGAATGAACCAAAAACAATTTGCTGAAAACTGGAACACTTTAACTGATGAAGAGAAAGAAGCTAAAATTCTTGATCGTGCATCAGAACTAGACATAGATACGACAGGTAAGACAACTGAAGAACTAGTTGATTTATTGCTTCAACAGCGCCAAGATAGATTGTATGACCGAGCTGAAAAGCATGATATCGATACAGAAGGTAAAACACTTGAAGAGGTTAAAGAACTATTAAAAGAGGACATCTTAAATAGTATAAACTCTAATGATGATAGTCTATAAATAAAATTTCTTTATTAACTAATTGGAAGGCTCTTTTTGTACACTTTGTTGCTATAGCTCCTATAAAATTGAAGGAAAGAAAACATCGTTTTATAGAAGAAAAGATGCCCCGAAACCTAGTTGCATACAAGTTTATTTGTTAATACGAAAAACAATAATTAATACGAACATCGCTAATTAGAAAGAACTTCAGCAAAGCCAAAGGTATGCTATCTTTGGCTTTGCTTGATTATTTTCATAAAATATGTTCAAACTACTTTCATAACAAGCTGTTGTACAAATAAGAAGCCAGCCCAGCCAATAACCCCTAATCCGATTGAAAACACTAGTGGCATTGCTAATTTTAAACATATCCCAACAATTACTAGTAAAACAACTGTAGCTGGTATGCCGATTAGTACCCCTGTTGTAAATTTGCTTAAGTTCACTAACGATTCACCTTGGAATGATAGCCATATTAAGCTAAGTAAACTTACGAGAGGTAACGCAGCGATAATACCGCCATACGATGGATATTTGCGCGCTACTTCTGTCACAATACCAATAATCAATGCAGAAACTAAAATTTTTACCATCACGTACATTTAGCAGCCTCCTCCTGCAATATGGTAAATGCTTGATCAATCATTTGTAGCTGCTCTGGAGAAATAGATGAAAAGATAGCAGTCAATTTTTCCTCATCCAGTCTTGAATGCTTATGAATAATATCCAGACCTAGTTTTGAAAGAAATACATACACCCTACGTTCATCGTTATTATCTCTCATTTTGTTCACATAGCCTTTTTGAATAAGCCTCTTCACATGCTCGGAAGCAGTATTATGACTAATTTCCATATATTTTGAAATGTCCCCTATTGTCAATTTCCCCTTCTTCTCAAGATGCTGAAGTATGCGTATTGCTTGATGGGAGATCGTTTCTTTATGTGTCATATGCAAATAATAATATATATCAGTCCAAGCATCATTCACTCGTTTTACTTCATCCATTTAGGTTCACCTCTATAATATCTTATCATACGATATATCTGTTTATACGATATATAATTTAATGTAATTTGTCAACTTCCATATTCAATGCTGATTATCCTTTATTAATATTGCCCTTGAAGAATTACTGTTTGAAGGAAGGTATATAACAGTTCTAACTTGAATAATTATATTAAGATTTTCCATTTTATAGTGAAGGGTGAGTGTCGAGTTGGATAATGTTATTGGTAATAATGATACTGAGCATTTGATGTATACAAAATGGGAGCCATTTGAATGGTACAAAAAAATGAGGAAAGATCATCCTATTCATTTACATACAGAGTATAACTATTGGGATGCGTTTAAATATGATGATGTAAGCTTTATTTTAAGTAATTATAAATATTTTTCTTCAGCTCGATATCAGGGGCAGGATAATGACCCTTTCGGAGAAAGTATACTTTTTATCGATCCACCTAGACATAAACAAATGAGAGATTTAGTTAATAAGTCATTCACTCCTAAAGCAATGCAATCATGGGAGTCGAAAATTGAACGGATTTCAAATATGCTAATTGAAGACTTACATGGAAAGCATTCTTTTGACCTCGTCAACGAATTTTCAATGCCTTTGCCCGTTATTATTATTGCAAATATACTAGGTGTTCCTACTGAAGAACTACATTTATTTAAAGAATGGTCGGATAATATCGTTGAAGGGGTTTCTGATACGTCGGAGGAAGCCATTAAGGCAGCGCAAGAAAAATATGCCTCAACTATAAATGATCTAACGAACTTCTTCGCAGAAATGATTAACCATAAACGAAACAATTTTTCAGATGACATTATTTCAATACTTCTTCAAGCTGAAGTTGATGGCAAGAAATTAACAAAAAATGAATTGATTGGTTTTTGTATATTATTGCTCGTTGCTGGAAATGAGACTACAACGAACCTTATTACAAATGCAGTTTATTGTTTTCTTGACGATCGAACTATTTTTGAGCAACTAAAGCAAAATGAGCAATTGCTCGTACCTGCGATAGAAGAAGTGTTAAGATACAGATCCCCTGTTCAAGCAATGGAACGAATCGTTAAACAAGACATCGAACTACATGGACAGTTGTTAAAAGCAGGTGATTATGTTGTTGCACATATTGGTTCAGCCAATCGAGATGAAACTAAATTTCCTCAAGCTGACCAGTTCCTACTAGACCGTTCCTCAAATCCTCATCTAGCATTTGGAAAAGGCATACACTTTTGTTTAGGTGCACCTCTTGCACGTATGGAAGCAAGAATAGCTTTAACTAAATTAATTAGGCATTTTCCAGAAATGAATTTTGCAGATGATATGGCAATAGAACCTATAAATAGTCCTGTCGTATATGGCTTAAAGAAATTAAAAATAGAGGTCAGTCACCCATCGCTTTAAAGTGGTGGGGGACTGACCCTCTGCTTTTTTATCTTCCTTCGTCTGAGAATTGTTTTATTCTTTCACCTATTTCATCACGGACACGTTGGAAAAATGCCCATCTTTCTGCCTCTGACCCTTCCGCTTTTGCAGGATCATCAAAGCCCCAGTGAACACGTTTTACTTGAGGAGGTGTAACTGGACAATGCTCATCAGCATGACCACATAGTGTAACGACTAAATCAGCGGAGTGTAGAATCTCTGTATCGATGACATCAGATGTTTGTTCAGAAATATCTATCCCAACTTCATTCATCGCCTTCACCGCATTTGGATTTAAACCGTGTGCTTCAAGGCCAGCGCTATATACATCCCATTCATCACTTAAATATTTTTTACCCCAACCTTCAGCCATTTGGCTACGACAGGAATTACCAGTACATAAGAAGTAGATCTTTTTTTTAGTCATTGTATTATCTCCTTTTATTCGTGAATTGTTTTGTAAACTACTGCAGCAGCGACTGCTCCAATTGTGGTAGCAATGATATAAACCCATAGATGATCAAATGTTCCCGAAATTAATGCAGGCCCGAGAGAGCGTGCAGGGTTCATCGAGGCTCCACTAATAGGACCTGCAAACATTGCCTCGAGTCCAACAGTCGCTCCAATCGCAATACCTGCAAAGGATTTGACAGCCTTGCCATGTATTGCAGATCCAAAGATAACCATCATAAGAAAAAAGGTTAAAATGATTTCTAATAAGAAAGATTGGGTTGCTGAACCATGTGGAAGCGTGGCACCTAAATTTGCCACATCCCCAAATAACAATAAGAGCGATGCACTTGCACTGATCCCAGCGAGAAATTGAATAATGATATAGTATAACCCTTCTCGTAATTCAATATCACCATTAACTATAAATGCAGTAGTAACAGCAGGATTAAAATGTGCTCCAGAAACGTGCCCAAACGTATAGATTAATGCCATCACTACTAGCCCAAACGTAATCGCAATGCCTATATGTGTCAAGCTATTTGTAATGCTATTAATGATGATCGCACCAGTCCCAGCGAATACTAAAAAATACGTCCCTAAATACTCTGAAATTAACTTCTTTCTCATATTTCAACTACCTTTACTATACATTTTCGGCTACTTACATGATATGCGTAATCCATTATTCTCAAGCTCTTTAATTTTTTCGAGTTGATCGGGTAAGAAC
Organism: Cytobacillus sp. IB215665; assembly: GCF_033963835.1. NCBI lineage: Bacteria > Bacillati > Bacillota > Bacilli > Caryophanales > Bacillaceae > Cytobacillus > Cytobacillus sp. IB215665. The sequence continues at coordinate 41,316 of NZ_JAXBME010000020.1, read as the reverse complement.
TTCATCATATCTTGAATCAATGGATAGTATTGACTATCAGTATTTAAAGAATAAATCATCCATTGACTTTTTCGATTTTCTTTCACTAGGCCACTATCTTTCAATTTCCGCAAATGCTGACTAACTGCAGGCTGACTCATTCCAAAAATATCTACAAATTCACATACACAAAATTCATCATGATAAAGAAGTGCGATGATTGATAAGCGGGTCTTATCACCTAACAATTTCATCTGCTTAGCCATATGTTCAATTTCAATATGAGGCAATTCTATTTTGTCCCCCTCCTATATTAAAGGCTGCTTTATTTTCATCCTAAGAAAATACATATGAACTTTTTCTTGTTTAAGATGATTTGTTGTTCTAAATTAGATCATTCAAAGTGTATCACTTTTTCAGTTTCATAACTTAGTTATCATAAGAATATAAATATATGCTTATATAATAGAATGCTTATATAAATACGTCAACTCATTATTTCAGATAACACTTCATAAAATTACATAGCTTTATCATAATTTAGGGGTGTTTTCGCATCGAATGTTACTTTTCGTTCTTAGTTATAAACTCGTATATATAACGTTCGTGGCATCTATTCTACTTTTAAAATTATTGAGCTCTCAAAAAACTCATTATATTATCCATTTTTAGTAAAAAAGCAACAAAGTTTACGAAAAGAGCCAAAAGAAATTTGCTAATGAACTTCTCCATATTACTCAAATGCTCATGTACAAGCTTACGCCCCTGCATTTTAATAAATATTGTATATCTCTACATTTGTCCTCCCTTAATTAAACCTTTGCCATTGTTATGTATATGTACTTGTTCCTATAATGTCACCCACTATTAACGATTTCACATTTTTTCTTGTAAATATTTAGATATTAACAGCTTTTGATTTTAAATAATTAATTTAAATTTATCGTAGCCATATATTGATTAAGTGTAAAATTACAATTCATCAGATTTCCATTTCATATAGCTATTTAATATTAATAGTTAGTTTACCACTAAATATTGACATACGTTTCAAAAATAGTATAATTTAGACAGTTTGAGCTAAATACACAAGGCTGTTTACACGTAGAGTTGCTTTTTGAGAACTTTGTTGTTATTAATACAAAATTATCACAGTAAAAAAGAAGTTTTATGTGATGATCATCATATATAGACGAATAGATGTACAAAACAATAGTTGTATTTATTAAACAATAAACTCGAAAACAACTTTGTAATAAGAGCTATGAATGTTTTGGGAACCTTCATTCTCTATAGACTTAAAAAAACTCATCAGTTACTTAAGCAACAGAGCTTACAAAAGAGCTTTATGCAGTACCAGCATGCTAGAGTATTACAAAAACCGAAAATAATCTCCACGAAGGACACCTAGTGAAATGACTAAGCTATGCCCCCCACGATTATCAACATTAATCATCTTGTCGTCATTAAACGAACGATTAACAGTTTTTCAAAAACATAGGATTCAGAGGCTTCCTTTTGTGGAACAGATATTAATTGGAAAAACTTTAAGTTTAAATTGAATGACTTAGAAAACCGTATTAAATGTGAACACCATAATACAACTTAAAATTCTAACTTAGATGTGCTCTTTAAAGAATCAAGCTATTTATATATATTGGAGGATTGATGAGTTGAACAATTACAATAGAGTACTATTAAAATTAAGTGGAGGAGCACTTAGCGATAACAACGGTGAAAACTTCTCCATCGAAAAATTAAATCATATTGCTAAAGAAGTATTAAGTATTGTAAACATGGGTATTGAGGTATCCATTGTGATTGGTGGAGGAAACATCTTTCGTGGTCACTTAGCTGACGTGTGGGGAATTGACCGTGTGGAAGCAGATAATATAGGAACATTAGGAACAATTATTAATAGTCTAATGCTACGTGGCGTTCTGACATCGACTACGAACAAAGAAGTGAGGGTTATGACATCTATTCCTGTAACATCTGTTGCTGAGCCATATATAAGGTTACGCGCACTCCAGCATTTAAATAAAGGTTATATTATTATTTTTGGAGGTGGAAACGGCCAACCGTTTGTTACGACTGATTATCCGAGTGTGCAAAGAGCTATTGAAATGAATAGTGATGCCATACTAGTAGCAAAGCAAGGTACTTCAGGCGTTTTTGATTCAGATCCGAACGCCAATCCACAAGCTAAAATGTTCCGCACATTAAACTACAATGATATCGTCAAAAAAGATATTAAAGTAATGGACCAATCCGCTTTACTGTTAGCAAGAGACCATCATATACCTGTACACATATTTAATTTTGATCAAGTAGGCTCTATGAAGAAAATATGCGAGGGCTTTCAATGCGGCACGATAATTAACGATAAAGAGACAACAACATTATAATAATATATTCTAAACCCATATGACCTGCCCTCTAAATCTGTCATGAATCAAAGCTATTATTCTATTGGATTTAGTAGCTTTGATTCATTATTCATTTAAGACTATTTGTTTATTCACTCTTTACAAAAAGTAAATTTTTTCAATTTTACATTGACAAATAAATTCAACCACAGTACAATTTAAATTAATATTTAGCTAATTAGTTAAATGTTAAAATAAAAACCAATCTTGGGGGAACTTCTATGTCTCTAAATTTGGCCTTCAAAGCTTTGTCTGATCCTACCCGCCGAAAAATTTTAGATTTACTAAAAAACAAAGACTTAACAGCTGGAGAAATTGCTGAACATTTTAATATGACTAAGCCAAGCATTTCACGTCATTTGAATTTGTTAAAGCAAGCAGACCTAGTATGGGATGAACGCAAGGGCCAGTACATTATTTATTCACTTAACACGACTGTCTTTCAAGATTTAATGAAATGGGTTTTACAATTTCAAAACAAGGAGGATTAAACGATGAGTAAATGGATCACAAGAGTTGTCGTTATTGTGGTAATTGGATCAAGTTTGTTACTTTACCCATATTTACCAGATCAGCTACCTAATAAATTTAACAACTTTGGAACACCAAGTAGTTATACTTCAACAATCAATGTCCTGTTTAGCTTAATAATATCTGTCATCGCCGTTTATCTGTCAGCCATTATTAGTTCATGGGTTTTACAAAAAAAATCTCAATACAGAAGATTTCAACAAAATGTTGAAAAGATTTTAACGGTAGTGATGCTTATTGTTTTTGCTGTTTATTTTGGAGTGGTCGTAAACGGTTTAGGATATGAAGTTAACATTTTATTCCTATTACCATTATGTTTAGCGTTAATTTTTATCGTAACTGGAAATGTCATTCAACAATTTAAAATGAACACTGACAATGTTTCACCATTAAATTCAACTATAAATGAATCATGGAATACCATTCGATTTTTTCTAGCAAAAGTTCTCTTCGTGGGAGGAATACTCATGCTTCCTCTTATTTTCTTAACACCAAAAGTACTACTAATCACATTTTTTATCGCCTTAGGAATGATACTTCTCGTTATGCTATTAGGCTCATATGGTATTTATAAAAAGCACAATATACCCCCTACTAATAAAACGATATAACGAGGATATTACACACAAAAAAGAGGATACTTAAGAAGTTGTTGGACATTTAGCCCTACCCTTTTAAGCTATCCTCTATTTGTTACTTAGGCTGTTTTCGTATTGATTGTTGTTTTTCGAATCGAGTAATAAATACCTACATCACCATCGGCACCTTTATTGTCTGTAATCAAACGTTTAAACCAGTATGATAATTTGGTGACAATAGCAACAAAGTTTTCGAAAAAGCCTCACCTTATAATTATTCTACTCCTACTTCATCAAATGCTGCTGATATTGCTGCAACTTCAGAACCATTCTCTCCATACAAGTCAGTGGCAGATTGGATTAAAGATGAGCGTAACTGACTAAATGTAGATGATTACCTAATGCTAATGAACTCGCTAATTCAGTAGTCATTACACCACTTTGTGTTCTAGATTTTTAAGTTCAAATGTATAGTTTTTTCATTGGGAATAGTTATATTAAAGCAAAAAATAAAAATACAAAAATTCCGTCAATATAATCAAAAAAACACTACTATTTAAGTAGTAAAATACCAAAATTAAGGTTATAACCTTATATAATTTTATATTCTGAAAATATTAATAATAATCTTTTTCAAGACTTTTGCCCTATCTGAACTTAATAGGTATTTTACTTAAACTTGAAAAGTTTGAACAAAACATTCCTCTTCATCTATCAAATCTCTGCTGTCTTCATATTTTATATTCATCTTTTTATAAATACCCTTCCAAAAAGATACAGCTGATTCATTGCTAGCAAGCTCAATTACATAATACTTCCCTTTCTTCTGCTCAAAAAGCTCTTTTACTACATTTATTCCATTTCCTTTTCCCCTATATTTATTAAGTACAAAGATGTCATTTATACAATAATCATATTGCCCTTTTAAAAAAGGTCTCTCTAAAAGTAAAACGAAACCAATAATCATTTCACCTTGTTTTATAAAAAATGGAGAAAAACCAGCTGTATCCCAAAATATATTCAATTCCTCCATCTCAAATATTCCGTCACTAGTAATATCTAAACTAGAAGTAAATTTTGATAAATCATGAAGGTAGAGTGAATACAGATTTTTTAATACGTGCTTTTGTTCTTGCAAAACCGGATCTAATGATACTGCCATATAGGTCAACTCCTTAATAGCTTCTTAAATGATACCTATCCATTTTTTCCATCCAGTAGCATTTACAGATTGTTCATTTAAATATGGCTTATCTTTTGAACTGAATAAGTAAAAATCTTCTCCCCAATGTCCAGCACAACCGAGTTTTATCCAATTATTAAAAAAAGTATAGAAATCACCACCTAACCTTAAGCCATGCATATGATAACTAGTCGTTAAATAGATAATTTCACCAACATTATACTTTAGATCAATTCCTAAGTAACTTCCATTTCCGAACGATGTGAACAGTAAACAATTTTCCCAATATTTTTTTTCGAACGTATCATCATCATCTAAAAATTCGTATGTCTCTCTGGCATTTTCATAGCTTATAAGGTTTTGTATGGACCACAAAGGGTTATCAAATATTCCTCCACAATCAAGAATACGTTGGTCTACATTCCCCATGTTAAAGCAAGTTTTATCAATGTAATTTGATTGTCGTGTTATTGGATAGGTTATATTATTCAAAAACCAATAAAAGTGTAGATGTTTAGAAAAATGAAGCAATACATGCCGAAAATCTTGTGGAATAAGTATCCCCAATTGGTGCTCTATAGTCTTTATTTCATCTTCTGTAGCTGGTTGAGCAATTTCTAAAGAGTTTTGATGCTGCCCTCCAACTAATCTTAACAAGAAATTCTCAAGATCAGCCTTCCATACTTTATAATCTCTAGTTAACATTAATTACCTTCCTCTGTGAATGACTGTTACATTCCTTCATTCATTACACTACCCTTTGTTGAAGGAGTGAAGGAGTTTTTGAATATATAACAAGGTCTTCTAATAAGAAGACCTTGTGTAACAACATATATACTATTAAAGTGATATTTTCTATTTTGCAAGAGCTTTAATGATAAATCTATGCTGGTTTACATCAAAAAAATCTTTAGATTGTATATGTTTATGAATGGTGTATAAATTTTCACAATATTGTTCTACACTAAAATCTGGTACTTGCCACGGTATTGCTTTTAAGTAATATACAAGGGCACCTATATCAAAAAAACGCTGTGTTGGAAACTCTTCTTTACAATACAAAATTTCAAAATTATTGTTCACCAAGTCACTCATTGCCGTAGTCAGATTCCAGTCTTTAAATTCATTATTTATCGAAGATCCTAGTGCTTCATTTATCCCTAGGCAATCCAAGCCACCAACTTGTTGAGTTAAAAATATCCCATTAGAATTTATTATTCTTCTAACTTCTTTAGGACAATAAGATTCATGTTGATTTAAAATGACATTAAACTGATTATCGCTAAATGGCAGATTGGAATCCTCTTCAACTGAAACCACTGTAACTCCAATAGGCTCTAAATGTTTTTTTGCGATCGGAATATTTGGTTTGTACCCTTCTGTAGCATAAACTGTCTCATGAAATGGTTGAAGCTTTGACAAAAATTCTCCGCCACCTGTGCCCATATCTAACATAGAATTTGCATGCTTCATTAATTGCCTAGCCATGCTTCCGTAAGACCAGGGAAGTAGACTGCTTTTCATTCGCCCAGTTCCAGTTATAAAGGAAAAATCCCAACCCGAAAAATTCTCATTCACATCGTTTATATATTCTTCAAATTTTACTGCCACCATTATTTCTCCTCCTAAATTTTCAAAATTGCACAGTATTAAAATTTAGGGAGGAGGTCCTCTAGGATAGCAACAAAGTTGTTATATTTCATGTTCTAACAATATCATTATCTATACCTCTCGTTTAAAAATACTAGTACTAAAGAATTCCTATATATAACAGTTTACCTTATTTTATCATATTAACCTCACTAAATCGGAAACAATTCGGAGCGTACAGATATATAAATGCGGAATGAATATTTACTTCAGCTTATAAGTACAGATTGCTCCTTCAGAACTGAAGCTATGAGGATGTTGTAGGATTTCACCCACGCTCACCAAAGGTGTGAAAACTAAGATAAAGAAGAGAACGTGGGAATGTACGTACAAGTCTTATTATATAAAGTACAACTTCCTAACTGCTAGTTACGTAAGCTTTGAGTTTCCGTCTTCAATACTAGTTAAATGTTTTGTAGTTCATTTCACAGAGATATAAATATCAACCTGACTATTATTTGGGTCCATTGCTCTTTCGTCGTATAGTTCAAAGTCAGCTCCATAAGCTCTTGCACTCTGCTCCGACCATTTCCAAATTTCCTCCCAAGCCTCTATAACTACTCCTGGTAAAGGACCTTTTCGAGTTGTAAATACAATATATTTTTGATCAGGAATTTGCATTGATTCCATCCCATTCGGCACCATATTGTTGTCCCTGACTTCTGCACCTAATGCAAAGGTATAAGCACCATGTTCATTTGTCTCGTAATCAGTATAGATTGCTAATACATTCAAATTCTTCTTATGAGTAATAGCTTCTAAAACTTCATTTTTGTAAAAATCGTCCCATAGTTTAGGGATACGTCTATCTGCTGTCATTTCAACTTTATTAGCTGTTCTTGTACTATTGCCTACGAAATCAAAACCTTCTCTTGCTATAACATTACTTTTAGTATATGTGTTAGACACGAAAAATCCTCCTCTATCTGGATAGTATAAGTGTGATCCAACTATAGACGTTTTAACAGTATAACCTCAAATATGCAGAGATATTTCTTATGGTTTATTTAAATATTGTTCAATTTGAGATTTATGGTGGCTATCATGGGGGATAAAGCCATCGAGATAGCTTTTAATAGTAAAATGATTCCCGTCTTCATCTACATACTTGTTTTCATATTTATCACGTGGTATGGGGGTTAAATGATCAATAATTTCACGACGATAACTTATTGTCTCACTAATAAGTGTATCTTTATCTTTTGTCTTACCATATTGAACCGCATTATTATTAAATTCATCAAAATTAACATGACGACTAGTTAAAGGTTGTTGTAATTTTATCTTACGTATAGCATTCTCAAGAAAATATTTGTCCCAAAGCATGATATGAGCTATGATGTCTCTCACAGCCCACTTTCCCTCAGCAATCGGCAGCTCCCACTTCTCATCCTCCATATTCCGTAAGGACTCTACAAAATGAATAAATCCTTCAAAACTGTTGATGCGTTCATTGATGATTTCTGTTTTCATATTATAACCTTCCTTTCATAGCATAAGGGTGACTCAAATTAGTTATCTATAAGTGAGTCACCCTATATGTTGTAGAAATTATCTTCAGCTATTAAGGGCTTAAAGCCCCTTAACTCTATAATTGATATTGACAATTACCAACCTTCAGCTGGTTCATCGATAATATCAAATGTACTTGAACCCGATCTCTTTGAATACAAATATGCGAGCACAACGCTATTCTTGTTTATTAGTAAGATAAGCGACATATTTTTTCACAATCATTACTTCATACAAATGTTGCTATTTTATCGGGATGTAAATATCTGTCTCCGATTGAACATTATCTGGTCCAAGAAATCTCTCGCCATATAACTCAAATGAAGCTGAGTTAACGACTTCAAAATTAGATTGCGGCAGCCAAGCTTCAAAAATATAGCCAAATGTTTTACCAAGCTCACTTATTAGCCCTTTATGAGTAAAGACTAAATAGCGCTGTGCAGGAATTGTTTTTGTCACTAGCTTATCTGTCAATTGATCCACCTTTTCTACTTCAACAGCCGCAGCGTAAACAAAATCACCTGTTTCTTTATTTTCATCGTAGCAAACGCCATACGTTACATTTTTGTCTTTTCGGAAAGGAATGCTACTTTCCAAAGACATAAAGTCCATCCATAAACCATGAATCGGATTATTTTTTTGCATTTCAGTCATTGAAGTATGACATTCTAGTCCTACAACCACCATCTCGTCCATCTCTTTAATTGTCGGTTCAAGCTTCATTTCATTCGTTTTAATATTCATTATTTATTCCTCCTTTTCTTTTACACTTTCATCTTAGTTAATAATAGCGACATCTAATGTCGTATTTATTATATTTTTCCAAATTATTTATTAGCTTTATATCTCTAAAAATAGCGAGCTAATAATTAGGGCACCTTTTTCTCCAAAGACTATAACAATCACATAATACATATCAGTTACTCAAAATCACATGAAAAAGCAACAAATTTTATCACAAAGATTAATTCCCTTATTCATATCAAATAGTAAGAAAAGCCCCCTCACTTAAGTTACCCCAGACAACCACTGGAGACATTCCTCATGAGGGCACATTGTGGTTATGTGCAGATAGACATTTAAGAATTTTAGCTTAAGACCCATTACTAATATCAAACTGTTAAAAAGTTCTTTAAGTAACTTTGCTACTATGTTTACTAACTAACCTCAATTTTCTCGTATTTAAGATGAAAAGATGCCACGACTTAAATGAAAATTAATATGAGTAGTAACTTTGTACGAATCCAACAGACTAATAGTTTTTTAAACTATTGGTTTTAGATGATCACTTGGGACCCAACCCTCTTCATCATTGCTAACGTTACGGCACCATAACCAGCCATAAAGTTCCTTTATTCCAATAACCTTTTCATTTACGTCTATATTTAGTTCCCTTGCTGTATAATTTTCCGAGGCAAACGCTGTGCCTCCATCGATTTTAATAAGGCTTTCTGGAACCCATCCTTCCATTGCCTCATCTGTTGTTTTACAATAGATCCAATATCCCTCTCTTTTTTCACTTACAACAATTGCTTGACCCTTCATCAAAGTAATAGGCTTGGGATAATTCGTTTTATGACTCCTTGCTACTATATAATACATACATTTACCTCCCTTCATTTAGATCTTAACTTATAATTACGACAATTATTGACGTATTAATATGATATATTAAGCGTATAAAGGTGGGACTAATCAGGGGGCTGTATTGAATGAATAAATCGAAGAGGTTAGTGGAATTAATGATGGTCATTAACTCCAAGCGGGTATTTACTGCAAAAGAGTTAGCAGATGAATTTGGTGTATCACTTCGTACAATTCAACGGGACTTACTTGATCTACAAGAACTAGGTGTCCCACTATATTCAGAAGTTGGTGCAGGAGGAGGATACAAAATTATCAAAGAACGCATTCTTCCTCCAATTGCATTTACTGAAAATGAAGCGATTGCAATGTTCTTTGCAAACCAGTCACTCCAATACTATAACGATCTTCCCTTTGAAACAGATGCTAAATCTGCATTAAAAAAGTTTCATCATTACTTAACGAGTGATGTAAAAAAACGAATTGAGGAAATGGAACAGCGTTTTGTCTTTTATACACAACAAAGACAGCAGTCATCTCCTTGCTTACAATTATTACTAGATGCTTCCATTAATCAACAGGTTGTTCAAATTACCTATGACTCAATAAAAGGAAAATCAACTAGAACCATTCAGCCTGTCGGTGTTTTTTCACAAAATGGGCATTGGTACTGCCCTGCATATTGCTTCAAGAGAGAAGATACACGCTTATTTAGAGCTGATCGCATTTTAAATGCAACCATCGTTGAAGAACATGAGGGTGTGGACTTAAGTAAGTTCAACATTCACAATTGGTCATATATGGGTAAAGAGCCTGAAAAGGTTTCACTCAAAGTAAAGCTTAGTCGTGAAGGTGTGAAAATTTGTAAAAACGACCCATTCTTAGAACAGAGTATTGTCGAAGAACAAAATGGCATCGGTAACTTATATACTCAAATCACCAAACCTGATCTAGAATATTATGCTTCTTTTTTTATTAGTCTAGGTAAACATGCGCGAGTTGAAGGGCCGGAGCAACTAATTATAGAAATGAAAAAAATCCTTGTCGATTTAAACGACATATACTGAGTAAGTAGTCCTCGGATACATTTAAAATAAGATCAATTCCATAAATTTTTTATTTATTGCTGTCCTAAACTAATCTTAATAGCAACAAATTTTACGTAAGTAGCCTAATAAAAATACACCCAGTTCGTAGTGAATGTAATGAAAGACAGATATTTATTTTTATTTGGTGGAAACCCTTCATTAATACAAGCTAATTAGACGTTTATTCAAAAATGTGGGGGCAAAAAAGCTCATATTGCATTATTAATCACTTATTCTCCTAAGTGGAAAGAATCCTTACCGTACTATGTACAGACTTGGAAGGAGATAGGTATTAATAGCTATTCTGTCATTATGCCAGGCGAAAATAATCAACTAGATTACGAGCAAGCTACCAATACATTAGCTCAATCTACGGGGATTTTCATAGGTGGTGGAAGTACATACGAATACCATAAACAATATACAAAGTCACTAATAAAACAGTTAATAAAAGAACATTATTACAATGGCGTTCCTGTCGCAGGTCGTTCTGCTGGTGCACTCATTTCATTAACAGAAAGTTTTATCTCACCTGACGAATCTTATACTAAGGAGATTGAGATGATTAAAGGTATTGGTCTACTTTCTAATATCCTTATAGATGTACATTATACAGTGGACAAGCAGGAACCTTATTTGCATAGTGCTTTGAATCAGACTTCCATTCCATTTGGCTATGGCATTGACGAAAAATGCATGTGTTGTATTTAAGAATGAAAATTATTTAACAAATATAGGAAGTTCTGTCCACTCCATAAACATGAGTTCAAATTAATTGTTGCTATTTTGTTCTAAGGTATAAGCAAGTATACGACTAACGTTCTTGGCACCTTGCTACTTTTACAATTATTGAGCTCTTATAAAACTCATTAACTGTCTATTTTTAGTAAAAAATAAGTTTACGAGATTTGCTTTTACTATTAAAAACTCTCCCAAACGGTATATAGGGGAAAATCAAGGGTTTAACTCTCATCAGTTTATTAGAGTTAAACTCTTTGACAAAGTTCACCTTTGAGTGACTATTAGCCTCCAAACCGGTATGTCCCACTTCCCTTTACATCAGTGACTACTTTGAATAGCCCTCCTGCATGTGGATAACTCGCTAGATCTTGCTCGGAAGTTCTTGATCTAGCTGTTGTAATATATAATTCATTTAAGTCTTTGCCACCAAATACGCAAGACGTCACATTTTTTGCTGGAACGTATATTTCGCTTATTTGTTCACCTGTGTTTGGATCCCATCTTGAAACCTTTGACCCTCCCCAATGGGCAATCCATAGTTTACCCTCCTCATCACTCGTCATACCGTCTGGTAATCCATCGCCGTTACGAAAGAAAATAATATCAATCGGATCTTTTATTTGACCAGTCGAAATAACATAATCAAACCGAATTACTTTCTTAGTTAAAGTATCTATATAGTACATATATTTATGGTCAGGGGACCATGTTAGTCCATTAGATATATTTACACGTGTCCGTTTCTTTACAACACTTAAATCTGTATTTAAACAATAAAGCGCGCCATTCTCGTTCATTTTCAAGTTTCTATCGGTCGTTCCTGCCCAAAAACGTCCTGCAGGATCACACTTCCCATCATTAAATCGATTTTCAGGAAGGTGACTTTCTGGATCATGTATCAACTGAGTCTTTTCTGTTTCAACATTCATTGAAAAGAAGCCATCTTCCATCGCCAAAATAAGCCCTCCTGCTTCCTTAGGAACGACTGCACTTACAAGTTTATTCAACTGTATTTATCTATTTTCATCGGAATGAGGATCATAAACGAATAGTTTTCTTTCAAATATATCTACCCAATACAATTGTTGAGTTTTACTATCCCAGCATGGTCCTTCTCCTAACGTTGCCTTTGCATCTACTACTAGCTCAATTTTATCAAACAAGTGACTCGCTCCAATTCAATTTAATATACAATGCAGCCCGAACAAAGCTATATAATGGCTGTTATAAAAAACCCGAATACATATTGTAGGTCAGGCTACCCACCAGACTGGGATATAAATTGGGTACCTATAGCAGCTTGGATTGGTATAATACTATATTCATCTAATTCATAGATAAACCCTAGTATTCCTTTAAACAGGTTGCCGAACCCCATTTAGACTCTAAATAATTCCACCAAGGCTCCCCTGGTAAATTTGCTACTCTCTGTTATATTAATTCATACCATTGTAAGCTTATGATCTGATTACATTATTTAATTAGAAAGATTATTTCGTTGTTCACACCGTAAACTCGATTGGTCGTGAAACCTGAACCTCTAGCTCTTTCAAAAAGTGATTTACAAGTTCAATTTTAATGCTAACTTATTAATTACTACTTCTTTATGACATTTCCTCTAATTTATACATATTCCCTTCATTCTCTTTCATTTAAATTATAATTACATGTTCTCTTAATCTCGACAAAATCACACATAATATGACAAAATATAACTTAGTAGGAAAAAAGCTCAGGAGGCACCGATATGTTAATAAAAACGAAAAAGACGAAAGATTTACAAAAGCACATAGATGAACTAGAAGAGAAAGTAAGAATACTAGAATTAGAAAAAAAACAACAAGAAATGATGACAAATGAGTTTCTAGCACAATTACAAACAGACTTAGTTGCGACGGTTGACCAGCATCAAGTCGTTAATGATCAACATCAAGCATTAGATTCTTTAGTAAAAACGATAAAAAGCCGTTTTGAACAAGTTCAAAATTTAAGTATTCAATCCAATGACATTTCTACATCTGTTATCAATAAAGGAGAATCACTTATAGCCTCTACAACCAAAATGGTCGATCAGTCAAAAATAGGTAGAGATTCTGTTATTGAAGTAGAAGCTCTCATTAAACAATTAGGTGATCAAACGAATAATGCTTCTGAGAGTATGACACAGCTTGGTATTCGATCTAAAGAAATTGAAAATATCGTCAATGTTATAAACGATATTGCCGATCAAACAAATCTACTTGCATTAAATGCATCTATTGAGGCAGCACGTGCCGGTGAACAAGGTAAAGGCTTCGCTGTCGTGGCAGATGAAGTTAGAAAACTAGCTGAAAGCACAGCTTTAAGTACTAAAAACATTGCTGAACTTACAAGTCATATACAAGGTGAAATAAGTAGTGCCTTAAATGAAACGACAAAGAGCTCTTCTTTAGTTGATAAAGGAATTGAATTAAGTGCTGAAACAACTTCAAAAATAAATAACAATTTACTAATAATGGAACAAGAACAAGAAGAAGTAAATAGCGTACTTCAAGCAATTAATGAACAAACAGCCTTTTCTAAAGAGGTCATTCAGCAAATAAATGACACTAAGTTTGTTTTTGATGAAATTAATGAAACGATTCTCAAGCATATTGAAGATGCTGAAATCGTTGATTCAAAACTTGCAGCTGGCATTAGCGGAATTATCCATAAAGCGCAAGAAGATACTAAACATGATAAGGAAGAATAGCATAATATAAATTTATTGGGCAACTAAAACCAGCTAATCTTGTAAGCATTAGCTGGTCTTTCAGTTACATATTCATTATTATGTGAATATTCCCTTATGAAACTTGTTTTCTTTGAATCGTTTTGTAAACTACAATTGTGAAAATAATTGCTAGGATTGCAACTAGTGGATAGTGAACAATTGGATCTAATATTGGGACTCCAACAACATTTATTGCATGAAATGGGTTTATAAATTCTGAAGCAGACATAAAGCTTCCAAAGCTATACTTCTGCACATATTCCCATAATGGAATAGGCATAGAGATAGATGGCAAGATGAAGACTAATGCACTAATAATAAAAGATACGAGTACACTTTTCGATAGTGCTGACACTGCTAATATGAAAGCCATAAAAGCAATTGCAGCGAGTATGTGAGCACTGATTTGAATACCAAAATACTCTAGACCAGTTAGGTTATAAGGTGAATGAGGATATCCTAAATTTTGTATAGATGAAGTCCATCCACTTGTCCCATAAATGTATGTGTTCATTAACACATCAAAAATAACCCATGACAATGTAATAACTAAGATCAAAACAGTTGCAGCAATTATTTTTGCAGTAACAATTATTTTACGTCCATGGCGTGTGCTGTATATCAATTGGTCCATTCCAGTACTTGTTTCATTTACAAAAACTGAAGCTAGTCCGACTAGCATAATTAATCCTGTAAAATAAGCGGCGTAACCACTGGCGAAACCAATTATATTTTTGGGTCCTTCATTATACTTGAAAGTATCTACAACTAAATTTTCTAACATTTCCTTTTCTAACAAAGCTTCCTTATAAGTGAAATCATTTTTATTTAGCGTATTTAACTTATCATCGAATTCTTTCATAGTTATCTTATAGTCTTCTAAATATGATCTTGCAATAATTATTTTATTTAGGATAAAGTATTCAGCAACTTCTTCTGATGTTAATTCCGTCATTACTCCTTTGTTATTTTCATCATATTTCTGCTGTACTTTAGCCTCAAGCGATTGTGAAATTTCCGAGGCATCTTCTATCTTCTGTTCTGTTATTTTTCCCTCCCACTTTTTTGCAACTCCATGCAGTTCTTCCTTAATATCTACAGCAGAAGTATCTAAATTATTTGGGATTCTGGATTCGTTAAACATTATCATACCAAATAGGAGAAACATAAGTATCATCGAAATGTATATCCCTTTTTGTCTAAATATTTTATATAATTCAAATTTCACTAGTTGTTTCATCGTACTACCTCCTGTTCGAATAAATAAAAATTTTCAAGGTTCGGTGTTAATAACTCAAATGAAACATCATTTACTGCGAAATTATCTCCAAACCTGTTAGATATTTTCAATTGTTAAATTCAAGTGAAACACCTTTCAAACTTTATATTGACCAATGTTGCAGTGCAGATAAAAATGACTTTAGTAGTATACTAGTCCTTCGTATTTGTTACCTCGGTTAGTTAAACGAAATGATAATAAAAAAAGTTTTAAAAAAATAATTGTAAATAATAGGATGTTGATTATTATTTGAAATAAATGATGTAAGTTCTGCAAATGATTAAGTAAAAACAAAAGACCAACCTCTCAAGATTTAAATGAGAAATTGGCCTTCTTATTATATGTTCTTACGATAGAAATACTTCAAATATTTATAGTTTATTTTGATAGCCTATCTAAACAAGAAACAGAAGAAGAAAAAGTTAAAAAACCTCTTTCATATTCAGGATACATCCCCCTATCTTTACATTCTTGTACTAACGTTTGATTGTTATTTTCATTCGTGTAAACTGAGTAGCCAAAAAAGATTACTATTAAGACAATGCCAATATATATAAAAGACTTTTTATTCACTTTCATACTAATTTTCACACCCTCACTTATCACTAGTATTTACCTATAAACTTAAACGAAATCGACAGAATAAAAGTTTTAAAATAACTTAAAACTATTTTAATGAACATACGAAGCCCCATAAACGACTGTTTATGGGGCTTCTAAATACATAAGAAAATTTGTGTTTATTACTGCATCCACAAAAAGCTATATACAAAGCTAGTGACTGCAGACAACACTATTATTTAATAGCTTCAAACCACTTAATTTTTTCTCTCATACCAACGACATTACCAACGAGTACAACAGCTGGGTGGGTAATATTCTCTTTTTGAGAGATTTCAAAAATCGAATGTAATTCTCCAGTTACTGTTCTTTGTTCCGCTGTTGTGCCCCATTCAATCATGGCAACCGGTGTTGAAGGATCTTTCCCGTTATTTATTAATTGTGTACAAATATGTTTAAGATTACCTACACCCATATAAAATGCAATCGTATCAATTCCTTGAGCAAGTGCCTGCCAGTTAATCATGTCTTGTCCTTTGCTTTCTCGACCATGGCCAGTTACAATCGCAAATGATGATGCATGATCTCTGTGAGTAACAGGAATTCCAGCATAAGCAGGTGCCGCAATACCAGATGTAATCCCTGGAACAACCTCGTAAGGAATGTCATTTGTGACTAATACTTCTGCCTCTTCTCCACCCCTACCAAAGACGAAAGGATCTCCGCCTTTCAAACGAGTTACAACTTTCCCTTCAAGTGCTTTTTCAACGAGAAGGTCATTTATTTGCTCTTGAATTAGTTCATGCTTGCCTGGAAGCTTGCCACAAAAAATCAATTCCGCTCCATCTTTTGCATGCTTTAAAAGCTCATTACTAATTAGGCGATCATAAGCAATCACATCTGCCTCTTGAATACACTCTAATCCACGTAAAGTAATAAGTTTAGGGTCTCCTGGACCAGCTCCTACTATATACACTTTTCCCTTTTTCATAGATGTCTCCCCTTTATCTTAAATATTGTATAAAGGGGTTAAGACTCACACCTCATCTTGTGTGGAACCTTACATTCATGTGCAGCAGATCTCCACATGACTCCCCATTGTCATTCTTTAAAGAGTACGCTTTACTCTTTTTTATTAGACACACCTGCTTGAGTAAAGGTGGCCATTTCTTTCAACATTAGTGTGGCAGATTTTACGATTGGAAATGCAACTGCTGCTCCACTTCCTTCACCTAACCGAAGTCCAAGATTTACCAAAGGTCTTTTTCCCAAAAACTCTATTGCAATTTTGTGTCCAGGCTCAACCGATTGGTGTCCAACTATCATATAATCCACAACTGCAGGATCAATTACTTTAGCAAGACATGCTGCAATGGTACAAATAAAGCCATCAACTAGAATTGGAACTCGATGATGAGCAGCTGCAAGCATTGCACCAGTCATTCCAGCAATCTCTAATCCACCTATTTTAGACAGTATATCATATACTTCAGTTGAATTTGGATTTCGTTTCACTATTCCTTGCTTAATTGCCTCAATTTTTTTAATTTTCCCATCATCTGAAATACCCGTACCATGACCGACAATTTCAGCTACATTCTCATCCGTTAATACAGCCAATATTGCACTGCTTGTTGTCGTATTTCCTATACCCATTTCACCTAAGATGAGACATTTTACCCCATCCTTTATAAACTTCTCAGCTTCTTCATAACCAACCTTGACAGCTTGCTCAGCTTCTGTACGACTCATTGCATCCTGCTGTAGGAAATTTGCTGTGCCATACTTTATTTTTCTATTTACTAATCCTTCACCATCAATATCATTTGCTACTCCTATATCTATGATTTTAAACTTAGCTTCTATTTGTCTACTAAAGACATTTATAGCCGCTCCGCCTGTTAGAAAATTGTAAACCATTTGAGATGTTACTTCTTGAGGAAACGCAGATACACCCTCCTTGGCAATCCCGTGGTCTGCTGCAAAGACGATCACACCAGGTGGCATTACCGATGGAAAAGATTCTCCCGTCATTTCAGCAAGTGTAATCGCTATTTCTTCTAATCTACCAAGGCTACCTTGAGGTTTTGTTAATGTATCAACATACCTACTTACTTCTGTTCCTTTTTGCTTCGCTAATGGTGGAATCGTCACATGAATAGACATAATAATGAAACCTCCTTGAATTGTTTATATGTAAAGCTCTTTTTAAAAGCTTTGTTGCTATTATGACAAAATTAGAATAACAATAAATGATTTTTAATTAGTTGATACCATTATATAACAACAAATGAAAACACGAAGAATAAGGTGTATACGTCTTAATGTTAAATAAAGTACGAAAAACAACAATTCATGTGAAAACTACCTTATCAAATTTGAATTGCTAAATGAGAGTTACATCTTGTACGACAAACCTCAATCTATCCAAAAACAGGCTTGTATTAATTTTTTGTGATTTCTTTCACATAATTAACGTTTCTTAATTCCCATAACAATGGCTAATTATTTTTCTTCCACTGTCGACATTTAGTCACCCAATTTTGAACCATTTCTGGACATGAAGCGAAGTGAAAATGAGTATAGCCTGCTACAACATTACTATTCATAAAGCCTTCCTTTTTCACCCCTCGCATCCCCTTTGTTTCATAAGCATATTGTACATTAGTGGCCGATGAAAAGGTCGAGTAATGAAACTCATGGCCTTTAGCATTTAAGTGATTTGGTAATAGGTAATTACCTGGTGCACCACTTATTTCACGATAGCCAAGTGCAGCAAGCTTTTGCTGCATTTTTACTTTCCCAGGGATAATACCGACCATTTCAAAACGCTCATCTTCTGTAGATTCTATCGTTTCTGTTAAAAACATAAATCCACCACATTCTGCTAATGTTGGTATCCCACTAGTTATCGCACGTTTGATCGAACCTTTGACTGCAGCTTGTTCTGATAATTGCTGGGCAAATTCTTCAGGAAATCCTCCTCCAATGTATAAACCAGAAACCCCTTCAGGTAATTGGTCACCCCTTAACGGAGAAAAAAAGACGAGCTCAGCTCCGTAGGCTTCTAAAATATCTAAATTTTCTTGATAATAAAAATTAAAAGCTTCATCCTTCGCAACGGCAATCTTAACACTTTGGGCATGTTGTATATCAAATAATCCAGTCGGGTGATGATCAATTCCTTTTGATTCAGCAAGCTCATACAGTAGATCAAGGTCTATTGTCTCTGACACAAGATTTCCTAAGGTTGCAAAAAAATGATCCAGTTCACCCCTTTCTATGGAGGGCACTAACCCTAAATGTCTCTCTGGAATTTCAATATTATCCTCTCTTTTTAAATAGCCAACCACTGGAATATGACACTCTTGCTCTATCGCCGTTTTCACAAGTTTATAATGACCTTCGCTACCTACTCTATTCGCAATAATACCTACAATATTCGGCTCTGGAGAAAGGACTTGAAAACCTTTCACAATAGCTGCCGCACTTCTAGCCATACTCGTACAATTGACAACTAGTATAACTGGTGTATTTGTAATCACACTAATTTCTGCCGTACTTCCTGCATTCGTTTGTGGATTTTTGCCATCGTAAAAACCCATCACACCTTCAATAATTGAGATATCAGCGTCATCACTCCCACGACTGAATATTTCACGAACGACTTCATGAGAAAGCATCCAACTATCTAAATTTCTTGATGGTCTGCCTGTAACAGCGGTATGATACGTAGGATCGATGTAATCTGGTCCACACTTAAAACCTTGTACATTCAATCCTCTTTGCTGAAAGGCAGCCATCAAACCAATTGTTAATGTCGTTTTACCAACTCCACTTCCCGTTCCAGCAATTACAAATCTTTTGCTCATTTTGTAGCCTCCTTATAAGAAATGCAAAAGGCGCCCCGATTCCACACGTTGCCCAAGTTCTATGAGCAACTGTGGAAGAAGATATCTGTCCGAACTTCTGCTTTACTATCAAATTACCTCTATTTATTGTCCAAACTTCTTGCTTTACTGTCCAAGTAACTCTATTTACTGTCCGAACTTCTTATTTTACTGTCCAAATAACTCTGTTTACTGTCCGAACTTCTTACTTTACTGTCCAAGTAACTCTGTTTACTATCCGAACTTCTTACTTTACTGTCCAAGTAACTCTATTTACTGTCCGAACTTCTTATTTTACTGTCCAAATAACTCTGTTTACTGTCCGAACTTCTTACTTTACTGTCCAAGTAACTCTGTTTACTGTCAGAACTTCTTATTTTACTGTCATAACCTAATATTTCTACTCACAAGCTAGGAAAACTAGATTACTACCTATCATATCAATCAATATGAAATAACTGCTACTGATATCGTCACATTACCTGATTTTTTCTTTACTAATAGTAATTCCTCAGCACCGCTATACAGCTTCGCTGCAGGTTCACTAACACCGAATGCACCAGTATATTTAAATACTGTATTTGATGGCTGTTCAATTGATACACTATTCAACTGCTCCGCTGTATAATAGGTAAAATCCCAATGGTTCTTTTCAGTAATCTCCAATAAGCCTACTTCATCTTTTTTTAAATCAATTGTGGCAATTGCTTTGACACTTTTTTTTGAAATCTGTAATTCTACTAATGTATCATCAATGACTTGCTCTATTTCATCATAGCTAGTCCCTCGATTACATCCCATCCCTAAAACAACGGCTTTAGGTCGATACAATACGCCATTTTCCAAAATTGCCTGCTCTTTAGTTGTGAGCAGCCGATGAGTGATAACAAGGGCTGCTGAAGGATTGCTCGCTAAGGCTTGAGCTATGTCCGAATAAATAGAAATATGATTAGGTATGGGCTTGTCGTAGTTCCACCAATTCTTTTCGCCTGACTCTTGCACAACTGCTACTTGTTCTTCATTTACGACAGAAGCACTTACAGGTGTGAGCTTTTCTGCTGATTCCCACTGCCAACCAAACCGCTTTCCAAATAAGTCAACTGGGATTGTTTGCTGAACATCTGAAGCTGTAGTAATCACTGGTGTAGCTTGAAGCACAGCAGCTACCTCTTTCGTTAATTCATTTGCACCACCCAAATGACCTGATAACACACTGATCACGTGCTCACCCTTATCATCGATGACAACAACACCGGGGTCTGTTTTTTTATCCTTCAATAGTGGGGCAATCATTCGTACGACTGCACCTAATGAAATAATTATGATAATCCCTTGATAAGCTTGAAATAGTGAGGGAAGAAGCAACCTTACACTTCCTTGAAACATTTGAATGTTTTGCTGTTCCTCATCCCCTTTTGCAAATTTACTCATATAGTAAACATCCGTATTTGAGAATGAAGAAGCGAGCTGTCTAGCAAGGTCAACCCCATGCTTTGTTATAGCAACAACAGCATATGTATTCTTGTGCTTAATAACTGGAAGCTTGTTCTCCGCTAACGACAAAATCACGATTTCACCCCCGGGCGAAATCCGTGGAAAAATTCTTTGTCATATAGCTTTGATCGATAATCTTTTTCATGTATATGCTCATCGAGCGCCCAGCCTGCTAAAATCATCGCTTGTTTTCTTATACCATTCTTTTTCATATCTTCATCAAGATGCTCAAGCGTTGATCGAACAATCTTTTGATCAGGCCATGTTGCTTTGTATACTACAGCAACAGGTGTCGCTTTGCTCCAGCCAGCCTCTAGTAGTTCATTTATAACCTTTTTAGTTAATGTTGCGCTTAAAAAGAAGGCAATCGTGCAATGATGGCGAGCTAAATCTTGTAATTTTTCACGGTCAGGTACAGGTGTCCTTCCTTCTGCCCTAGTTAAAATAACCGTTTGTGTTAAATCAGGTATTGTCAACTCGGCACCTAATTCAGCAGCTGCTGCAAAAACAGAGCTTACACCAGGAACGATTTCTATTTCCACTCCCTCACTTTTTAAAAGTGAAATTTGTTCCATTATCGCTCCGTAAACGGCTGGATCTCCTGTGTGAACCCTTACTACTTTTTTTCCTTGCTTCAACCTGCTTACCATGATTTCTACCATTTCTTCTAAATGCATACCAGCTGTTTTGAGCACTTCTGCTGTAGGCTTCGATTCCTTTATTAACTCTTCACTAACTAGCGAATCAGCATACAAAACAACATCTGCCTCTTGAAGTAGCCTTAAGCCTCTGACAGTAATTAAATCACTCGCACCAGGTCCTGCTCCAACGATATATAGCTTCATTTTCTCACCACCATTAACGTTAAATATTCAAGATCTACACCTTCGAGTTCTTCTACATTCCAAATAATCTCTTCATTTGAAGTTACCTTCGTCACCACTGAAGCTTTATCTAACAGTTGCAATTCCTTTAACACGTTGATCATAAGGTCTATCACTTTTGCAACCTTAATAAATATGACACAATCATTTTCTTCAATCACTTTTTTCATCGCTTCATAATCATCTCTAGCAGGGATGATTGCTACATGATCATCTCCTTCAGCTAATGGGATACCTAGCCTAGAAGCTGCACCATTAATTGATGAGATACCAGGTACCGTATGAACTTTTACTTCTGGATATCGTTCCTTCATCACATTCAACATTTGAATGAAAGTGCTGTATAGAAGCGGATCTCCTTCTGTTATAAAAGCGACGTCTTTTCCTTGTTGTAGCTTTTCCCATACCTTTTCCGCTGTTAAATTCCATTCACGCTCTAAAATGCTCTTATCCTTTGTCATAGGAAAAACTAACCCAAGCATTTCCTTTTCGTTCGGATTCACATACACATCGATAATTTGATGAGCATAGCTTTTACTTCCTTTGCGTTTCTTTGGATAAGCAATTACTGGCGATTCCTGCAAAGTACGAAAAGCTTTTACCGTAATCAGCTCAGGGTCACCTGGTCCTACTCCTAGTCCGTATAATGTTCCAGTCATATATGCTTTAAGCTCCTTTCTTCTTTGTAGCCGTAATAATATATATTGGATTTAATGCGTCGAATCTCGTTAAGTTCAAAATCGGCTTGCTCCTCGAAACTTGTGCCAAAGTAATTTCAGTATGAAAGCCATATTCGTCAAACAAGGCATTTGCTTCTGATAAGTTCTCAATTGTCACAGCATTAAGCACAATTCTTCCACCTTTCCGTAACTTGTTACAACAAATTTGTAGTATATTACGCATGCCACCAGCTGTCCCTCCAATAAAAACAGCGTCAGGATCAGGGAAAGAATCGAGTCCATCAGGTGCTTTTGCGTTTACTACTGTTATATCTGTACGGAATTTACGTATATTCAACAAGCAATTTTCAATATCAGCTTCATTTTTCTCAAGCGCAAACACTTGCCCTTCTCGAGCAATTCTCGCAGCTTCGATAGCAACTGACCCAGTACAAGTCCCAATATCCCAAACGACACTATCGAGTTTAAGCTGTAGTGCACTTACACTTAGCGTTCTGATTTCCTTTTTCGTAATTAACCCTTTTTCAGGCTTTCGTTGGGCAAACTCATTATCATTAATTCCTAAGGACCAAGTCGGGCTTTCTGCCACCTTTTTCAGAATGACAATATTAAGAGGTGAAAAAACATTGTCTACGATGTCATGGAGCTCATGAAGATCATACCAGCCACACCTTTCCGACTCTCCACCTAGGTTTTCAGCTACAAAAACACGATACTCTACCATGTTGTAAAAAAGTAGGTACGTAGCTATAGCTGAAGGCGTATTTGTTTCATCTGTCAAAATAGCTACTTTGTCTTTGCCGTCTATTTTTTGTGCTAGACCTTGCATCTTTCTTCCATGTAAGCTTGTTATATATGCATCCTGCCAGCTCTCACCCATTCTGGCAAAAGCAAGCTGCACTGAGCTAACATATGGATAAATTTCTAGCTGAAGGTTCTTTGCCAAATAACTACCGATACCATAAAATAACGGATCACCCGAGGCGAGTACGACGATGCGTCTCGATTCACTTTCAAGGCGTTCAACAAGAGAACGTAACCCTCCCTTAATCACTACCTTTTCTCCACAGTAATCAGGAAAAAATGCGAGCTGCCTTTCTCCTCCAACAAGCACTTCACTTTCATAAATCCATTGTTCATATGTAGAAAGGAGACTTTGTTTCCCTTCATCCCCTATACCAATCATCTTAATCGCTCTCGTCATAGCATTCCGCCCTTCCTAACAGATCACCCTTTAATGTATACAAAGTTGTATCGACATCTACTCCACCGGACATTTCTTGAAGAGCTTGCTGACAACAATAATTACAAAGAACTTCAAAAAAACTATGAAACCCATTCGCGACCATCATATCCCCAACTTGTGAAGCGGTGTTTGCCTGTTCAATTTCCTCAATTAATTCCCCTTTCACACCCACCTCGGATGCAACTTGTGCTAAAAAGCCAAAATCGACAGGTGCACTTTTCGAATGAACCATCATCACTCCTTGGGCGACTTTTGAGAATTTTCCCATCATACCAACCATAGAGATCTTCTTGATCCCTAGTCGCTTACACTGTTTAAGGGTAAAGCCGACAAAATCACCCATTTCAATAAAAGCCTCATCTGATAAATTAGGAAGCTGTTGCATCGCATATTTTTCACTACGCCCACCTGTTGTAATTGCAACATGCTCACAATCGCTTGCACGAGCAACTTTTATCGCTTGTACGATACTCGCTTTATAAGCAGCAGTAGAAAACGGTACTACGATCCCTCTTGTACCTAAAATAGAAATACCACCTAAAATTCCAAGTCTTCCATTAAGTGTTTTTTTGGCAATTTCAACACCATCAGGTACCGAAATAACGACCTTTATTCCTTGATGAATGTGAAATTGGGTTAACACTTCTTCAGCTGTGGATCGAATCATTTTTCTTGGAACAGGGTTAATTGCCGCTTCGCCAACTTCGATAGGTAACCCTGGTTTTGTTGCTCTACCAACACCTACTCCTCCATCCAACTCAATGCCAGCAGTATCTTTCCAGCTCACTGTTGCTTGTATTAAGGCACCATGAGTTGCATCTGGATCATCACCAGCATCCTTAATCACACCAACAGTTACACCGTCCACATGAAAATCACAATGCTCCATTTGGAAGGTAACAAACTTTCCGACCGGAAGATAAATCGTTGCATCGGCTTGCTCTTCCTTCGTAATTAATGCTGTGAGTGCTGCTTTCGTAGCTGCTGTAGCACACGATCCAGTCGTATAACCTTGTCGTAATTTTTTTTCCGTAGACTGTTTCTGGTCTTTCATACTTATCCTCTATCAGCAAGAATTGAAATTGCGTTTAATGCTGCAACTGTTACGGTACTTCCACCTTTCCGACCTATGTTCGTAATAAATGGAACATCCAACTTAGCCAGCTCCTCCTTTGATTCAGCAGCTGAAACAAAGCCTACTGGTAAACCGATAATTAACCCCGGTTTCGCCTCGCCTTCTTTTATTAGGCGAATAAGCTCTAATAGCGCTGTTGGCGCATTTCCAATGGCATAAATGCCTCCGTCAGCTTCTTTAATTGCTTTGCGCATAGAAATAATTGCCCGTGTTGTGTTAAGCCTTTTTGCTTCTTCCATCACGTCAGCATCTGATATATATACGTTAATATCGCAGCCATATTTTTCTACGCGCGGCTTGCTAATACCCACTTGTACCATTTGCACATCAGCAACAATTTTCTTGCCACTCCGAATAGCTTGAATACCTGCTCCAATAGCATCTTTATGAAACACAAGGCTTTTCCCAAGTTCAAAGTCAGCAGAAGCATGAATGACACGTTGAACGACAGGGTATTGCTCTTCGGAAAACGGGTGATCCCCTACCTCCTCATCAATCATTTCAAAGCTTCTTCCTTCAATTTGCTGTGGCTGAACAGTTTCCGGTTTAAATTCAGTGCGAAAATCCATTAAATCGTCCTCCTTATATGTTCTGCACTTCCATTTCATTTAGTTGCCTTAGTACTTCATCAAAAGTTGAAAAAGTAAGGCCGTACTCAATGCTTGGTCGTTTGATCACGATTGTTTCTATGTCTAGCTCAGCAGCTGCTGCTAGCTTTTCATCAACAGACCCAACCTTTCCACTCTCTTTCGTAATCATCAATGTAACACCGTATTGTTTGTAAAGCGCAATATCAAACTCTTTCGTGAACGGACCTTGAATGGCGACAATATTCTTCTGAAGAATACCAAGTTGCTCACACTTTTCCATATTATCTTTGCGCGGTAGCATTCTAGTAATCAAGCGAGTGTTTGGTAAATTTAATAGCTTTTGAGCAAAAACTTGTAATGTTTTACTCCCCGTCGTGAGCATAATCACGCCACCCTTGCTAGCAGCAACCTCAGCCGCTTGTTCATAGCTCTCGACTGTGATGATTTTTTCGTGCTTAATATGCTCTCGCTGCCTCTCATACCTTATATACGGAATATTTGCAGCTCTAGCTGCTTGTATAGCGTTTCTAGATGCTTCCTCCGCAAAGGGATGACTTGCATCCACAATTGTTTCAATATTTTGTAGTTGAATAACTTCTACCATCTCTTCTACATTTAATCTCCCGACCTTTATAGGAAGTCCAGCTTTTCTTAGCTCTATCGCTGCACTATCTGTGACGACCGTTGTAAGCAGGGAGTATCCGCCATTCTTCAAAGTTATCGCAAGTTCTCTTGCGTCACTTGTACCTGCTAAACATAGAATCATTTAACATGCTCCGTCTTCACGTCAGGATGGTGATGATGGTGGTGACCGTGATCATGATCGTGATGGTGGTGATGATCAATATGTTCCATCGCCTCTAAACGATACAGACACGTATCACAATTCATCTTAACTTCATCTTTTAACGCCTCAGCTATGCGGTCATGCAAAATCAATTCAAGTTTTGGATGAAACCCAAAATATTCTGCTAACACAAATTCTACTGATGGGAATTCTGTTTGAAAATCTGCCATCAACCGCTCAAGACGTTTAATTAATATACCTGTAAATAAAAAGTATGGTACGACAACAACTCTTTTGGCTCCTAGCTTCATACATCGCTCAATACTCTCACG
This sequence comes from Cytobacillus sp. IB215665, assembly GCF_033963835.1. NCBI lineage: Bacteria > Bacillati > Bacillota > Bacilli > Caryophanales > Bacillaceae > Cytobacillus > Cytobacillus sp. IB215665. The sequence continues at coordinate 14,411 of NZ_JAXBME010000020.1, read as the reverse complement.
AATAAGAGGATCAGTGACGCCCATAAAAGCAGGTTCAACGATCTTATATTTAAGTCGTTCCCACAGCAGTCTTGTAATTTTATACAAATCACTATTCGCATCAGGGTCGCTTCCTCCTCGACCTAACAAAATTACTGCTGTATGCTCTTTAGGATCATCTATCTTCTCTCCAGCCTCTACTAGTCTATTAGTACAGATGTCTAGTGCTAAATCATGAACACCTATCGGCCTACCGTATGTAAAATCAATATGAGGATACTTCTCTTTTGCCTCATCAATTGCTGCAGGGATATGAATCTTTGAATGGCCCGCAGGAAGTAGCATTATTGGAATGACAACAATATGCGACGCCCCTTTGTTCACACAAGCTTCCAGCCCTTGAAGTATATTTGGTAACTCAAACTCTAAAAAACACGCTTCTACTAATAAACTATCATCTATACTAGGTTTCATATTTTCTATAAACTTTAATACTTGTTCATTTCCTTCTGGATCTCTACTTCCATGACCAACAAATAACACTGCCTTCATTGATAATCCTCCTTTTAATCAGCACATGGTACCGGTTCAATTGATAGATTTGGTGACACATCTTTATACTGGTAACCTTGTATTTCCTTTACACGTTTATAATATTTATGAAAGCGCTCGTTCGGATGCCCCTTCTCCTTATACTCTCCTACGATATTTTGTATTAATGGAACCAGACGTTCAGGTTCAATCCCTTCTGCGACTAGCTGTCCAGCATGAGCAGTTCTACCAACGGTTTTCGCCCCGAGAAAGAGGTCGAATTTTCCTTTGCGAAATACGATGCCAATATCATCATTCACTGCACCATAGCAAGCCATCGCACAGCCGTTAAAACCGATATGAAGCTCCTTTGGAACATCAATACCACCTATTAATGCTTGTATTTCCTCAGCCTGCGATATGGAGTCAAATTTCTCTCCATCACAAAAATCACATGCCTTCATAGTCGCTACATCACCAACCGGTGCTAGTAAAAAGCCAACATCCGTTAGTTTATTTGTGACTGTTTCAGGGCTTGTAGTAGGAATATGAAGTAAAATCTGGTGATTAATTGTATACTCCATCGTTCCTTTATCACCAACGACATCTGCAAGAACAAGCATTTGCTGCGGCGTAAACTTTTTGTTAACGACACCTGGACTGACAGCTACTTCAAAAATTGACTCAATATTTGTTCCTGCATATGTTGACCTCTCATTCGTTACCCCTTTGTCTTGATCAACCATAGCAATTGCCTTATTTGCCATATCTAAAGCTGAAGGAGACTCTTCCTTACCTCCGTGCAATGCCCAAGGCTCGTTCTCTCTTTTTAGCCGTTCATGTGGTTTCAACTTCTGCTCTTGTGTTTGCAATGTGTATTTTCTTTGATAACCTCTTGGCGTAATCATTTTGTTATCATACATAAACGTAGTGGAATTCCCAATAATCACAGTTGTTAACATACCAATATCGTGATCAAGCATATCCTGTAAAGTCGTCATAACGACATGCTGTCGATCTCTATATGCACTTTTTACTAAACCAACTGGTGTGTCTGGAGAACGATATTTTAATAGAATTTGTTGCGCTACAACAATTTGTCTCGTTCGCTTCCCACTCTTTGGATTGTAAAGAGCGATGACGAAATCAGCCTGGCCGGCTGCTTCAATTCTTCTTTCGATAAGCTCCCAAGGAGTCAAATGATCACTTAAGCTAATCGTACAAGCATCATGCATAACAGGAGCACCTAACAACGAAGCGCATGAATTAATTGCAGAAATCCCTGGAACAACCTCTACCTCAACTCCCTCAAGTTCTGACCACCCTTTTTCAATTAACACCTCGTATACTAAGCCAGCCATGCCATATACTCCAGCATCTCCGCTTGATATTACAGCCACATATTTTCCTTCTTCCGCTAACTTAACCGCTGCTTGTGCACGACTTACTTCTTCTGACATGCCTGTACTTACTATTTCTTGATCTGTTATAAGATCTAAAATGAGATCTACATATGTTTTATAACCAATAACACAATCACTTTCAGCGATGGCTTCCTTGGCCCTGTTAGTTATATGCTTTTCACTACCTGGCCCGAAACCGACAATGAGTAATTTTCCCTTCAAGCTAACCCCTCCTTATTCATTTACTTATTTACCACTGCTTTTTCTTTCGAAATCCCAAGTGGACGATCACCTTGTAACTGCATCCCCGTATTTGTTGTTGTATAGCTCATCGCATGTGTAAGGGGCTTTCCTTGTGCAAGGTGTTCGGAAACAATCTGGCGACCTAGTTCTGGTGTAACCTTCTCGTACCACGTACCCTCTGGATAGACGATTGCTACACACGCATCCTTACATCTACCATTACACCTCGTTCTTGTCGTATGAACAGTTGAATCGAGACCTAGCCTTTCAATTTCTTCACGAATAGCTACTGTAGCTTCTTCACCACCTTTTCTCATGCAGCTTGAACCATTACATATCAACACGTGGTGTTTCGTCCCTTGTAAATTCCATGTCGTCAATTTCATCCTCTCCCTTCAATAAAGATGTAAAGTTCTATATTTCTGCTAAAAGCTTCATTATTTCATTTTTTGTTTTTGGAATGGTGCATGAATTAAATCGATCTTTCACTCTTAACTGTTCGAAGACATCAATGATCCACGGTTTCTCTAAGTGACTTTTTTGTAAAATCGCATCGTCTCGAAATACTTGATCAGGTTTGTCTTGAGCTATGATCCTCCCTTCATTCATTACAATGATCTCATCAGCCCATTCATAAGCTAAATTCACATCATGTGTAGACACAATCATTGTTTTGTTCTCTGTTTGAATATCATGTAATACATTCATAATTTTCTTAGCATAGTATGGATCTAGCCCTGCTGTCGGTTCATCTAATACCATGAGCTTCGGCTCCATGGCCACAATTCCCGCAATGGCAACTCGTTTTTTTTGGCCAATGCTTAAAAAATGAGGTGGCTTTTCTTTTAATGCAGTCGTTTCCGTTAACATCATTGCCTTGTCCACAGCTAGCTCTACTTCGCTCTCAGAAAGCCCCATATTTTTAGGTCCATATTTTATATCTTGATAAACACTAGATGAGAATAATTGAGAGTCAGAATCCTGATATACAATCCCTACCTGTTGACGTAATCTCTTTATCTCTTTGCGCTTGTACCGTAACGTTTCACCTTGAAAACAGATGGAACCACTCGTCGGTTGTAAAATCCCATTGAAATGTAAAAACAATGTTGACTTTCCAGCCCCGTTATTTCCTAACAAAGCAATTTTCTTTCCTTGTTCAATAGATAGAGAAATATTGTTTATAGCATCAGTCCCATCAGGATATTGGTATGTAATGTTTTCAAGCTCTATAATTGGTGTACTCATTAAACAGAACTCCTTTTACATAGCTGATGCTACGAATGTAAGCGTCAGCATTGATATCGCTACGATCCCCCAGTTCAGTGGATGATATTTATAGCTGCTTTCAATTTCATAATTACCATCTTGTCCACCACGTGTATCTACTGCTATTTGTAGTTCTTTTGCGTACTTCATAGACTTTACAAACACCCCTACTACTAGCTGACCTAAAGAATAAATTGATAGACGGTAATGTTGATAGCCAAGTCTAGAAGCTTGTGCGATATAGACTTCTTGGGCTTTATCTAAAAGTACAAAAATAAATCGATATGTGAATGCAACGAGTTCAATAAATAGTGTTGGTAGTTTCATTTTCTGTAGAAGCCATAAAATATCATGAAGCGGCGTAGATAATATTAAGAAATACATGCAACTTACAGTTGACAAAACGGTAAAAAATAAGCTTGTGACGATTGATATATTATCTGTAGTTATAAACAACTGCCACGTACCAATAGTCATTGACCATAACGAATTAATTACTTTGTAGTCATACGGTGCAATCGAAATAAGAATAGGTATAACACTAGAAAGCAAAAAGAATGATGGTAATAAAAGTAGTTTTATATAATCACGTACTGAGATTTTCGCACCGAAAACTATTGCCATGCTCATGATTAACAAAGTTATAACAGCAATAACTTCACTTTTTGTAATAAGACAGAAAAACAAAAATAAAAATGTGAAAACTGCTTTCTCAATAGGGTGAACATGTCGTAGCTGATTCAAATAAGCAAGCTGGTCAATCCGAAGCATGCTTCACCTCACTAGAAGATTCAGGGGAGAATTTTTTTCGTGCTCTACCATAGCCGATAACATAGCCGATTATAATTGCACCTATGGCCGCTTGTAAGGAAAATAGCAAGCTTTCTATCTCACCGCTTGGTGGCTCCCATAATACGTTGAACCAAGGCTCATAATTAGGTGCTATTTCACCAATCGCTTCTTCAGCTTGTCCATCTGCCCCACCAAATTCAGCATCCTGCTGTATAACTAAAGGAACAATAGCCAACAAGATGACCAACACTATCAAAATCAGATTTTTCATTAATTAACATACCTCCTTGTTTCAAATAGCTGTTTTCGCATTAATAGTTGCTTTTCGTAATAAAAGCTAAGCAAGCATTTAACTAGTACAGGACATCTTTTCTTCGCATTTCATACACATCAGATACTCAAATGGAAGTGAAAAAAATCATATACGATCAGAATCTTTCGAAAAACTGGAAAAATGGCTGTAGCATAATTGATTGAGTTAGTTCTCTTTTGCTAAAAAATGCTGCCTTGTTGTTCTAAGCCTTCTTTGAACTCATACTAACTGGAACATTTAATTGCTGTAATTCTCGAACATTGTATTTTGCAAGCAAGTTCATAACTACTACAGTTAATAGTCCCTCACTCACTGCTAAAGGAATTTGTGTAAAAGAGAAAATCCCAGCAAATTTGATAAATGATGCTACAACCCCTCCAACCTCAGTCGGAAATGCCAGAGCCAATTGAAAAGCTGTCACAGTATAAGTACTGAGATCTCCTAACATTGCTGCTAAAAAAACTGAGACTGCAAAAGAGAAATTTACTCTTAAGCCTGCTTTAAATACAAAATATGTAACCATTGGTCCTACAACAGCCATTGAAAATGCATTTGCACCGAGTGTTGTGATGCCGCCATGAGCGAGCAATAATGATTGAAACATTAATACAATCGTCCCTAGTACACTCATGACTGTTGGACCAAAAAGCACAGTACCTAGCCCAACACCAGTCGGATGTGAACTACTTCCAGTTACAGAAGGGATTTTTAATGCTGACAACACAAATGCAAATGCCCCTGATAGCCCAAGCATCGTCTTCACCTCGGGGTTTTCTTTCACTTTTTTTCGGATGGAGTACATCCCAACAGCCAAAAATGGAATCGTTAAAACCCACCAAAAAATAGCCCACCCAACCGGCAGAAAGCCCTCCATTATGTGCATCGCATATACTGGCCGAAATGAATTCAGCCAAAAATAACTAGTCAAACCAATAATAATTGTTACGATTAGCCAAGCATGTTTTCTTTTCATCAGTGAAGCTCTCCCCCATGTTTATAAAGGCTGATTCTAAATATATTGATATACACACGAATATTGCTCGTGGTTACTACACAAAATTAGAAGATTCCGAAAGAGCCTTTATGTAAAATAAAAAGAGCACTCAAACCATAAAGGATCGAGTGCTCAGAAAAAGTCAGTATTAACTATATGTTTACATACTAATTCTTAACAACACCTCCCTATATTCCCGTAGGTTACAATCGTGTTACTTAAACAGGCAGGTCTCCTGACTTATCTTCAACACTTCCTGCGCCTTCCCATTTCTTTACGAAACAGTGACACATATGCAGGTTGCTCAGACTTACAGTGGCGGGAACCGCGTCGGCTTTACACCGAACTTCCCTTTTAAGTTGTACACAGCTTTTACTTATGCACAACACCTGTTTATTTCATCATTCAGTTGTTATAATTCAGTATATTCTAAAATAAATTATGAGTCTAGCTTTTTTCATAGCATGTATATTTGTGAAAGGAAATTTCTAATAGTACGTGTATAATATAATAAATATTAATTTGATTTCTAATAAAACAAGTTAAGGTGACTAACTATGAAAATAGGAAAATTTTCTAAAGAAAATAAAATAAGCATAAATACAACTAGACACTACATAGACCTTGGCTTAATAACACCTGAGAAAGCATCCGGACAGTATCAATTTGATGAACAATGCCACAGAGATGTAAAGGATATTATTTACTTAAAAAACCTCGGCTTTTCGTTAAGTGAAATAAAAACAATCTTTCAATATAAAAGACTTGGCAAATTATCCGCACTAGAAAATAACGAATTTTACAAAGAGATTTTTGTAGAAAAGCTACATACGATAGAACATAAAATAGTCGAATACGAAGAAACGAGACAAAATTTGCAAAATGAACTTACCCATTTAAATACAACGAATAAACCTAAACAGCTTAAAATGGGTATGAGCTTATCAGTGCTCCCACTTTTAGAATGTAAAAAATGCGGGGCTACTTTAAGCATTAAAAATGGAGACATCGTTAACAATCAAATCTTACATGGTGTTCTTCAATGTAACTGTGAGCATCAACACTTTATTAAAGACGGAATTCTCTTCACCCCACAAACCATTCATCATGCTCACGACGTTAAAAGTCCAAGTCATATGATGAATGAATTCAACTATTTTATATCAGATTACATTAAGGAAACAGATAAAAAATATTTAGATCATCTATATCAGGCTGTTGACTGGTTTTATAAAAGGGTTAATTTTGAACAATTAACGCATAAAATACTGCTCCATCTTGGTACCGGAATTGGTTTCTCATTAAGGCATATCTATAACTCCTTGCCTAAAGATTGCCTCTATATTGCGGTTGATCATGATTACCAACGACATTACGTATTAAAAAGTATTTTAGAAACTTATGAAGAACAGAAAAACATCTTATTTATTTGTTCTGATTTCCTACATATTCCATTAAAAAAAGAAGCAGTCGATTTTTTAATTGATACAGGCAGTTCAGAGCATAGCTTTCAACATGAAAACTTTTTAATAGAGGAAGTACAGCTTTATTTAAAAGAAGAAAGTAATTTAATCGGTGCATATTTGACGTATGAAAACTATCATATAAAAAATGAAATCAAACCGTCTTATAGACAAAACTTTCAACTTAATAACATCAAAGAGAAATTAAAAACTTTACGCTATGACCTTGTCGACGATATGGTCTCTATTCCAGTTGATCAATCCCCTGGAAAGTATGAATTGCAATTACTAGATGGTGAGAAGATGTATACTTATCTATATTATGGAAAAAGGTTGGGTTAACCCGACCTTTTGTAAATTTCATCGTAAAAAAAACGTAAATACTACCTTGCTATTGCCCTTTCCCGATGAATTAGGATTACTATAAAGGAGGGGGAAATATTGAGGAATAAATTAAGTCAAATGTTTGATCCAAAATCTGATGTAAAAAATTTGATCTTACTTTCATTTGGAAGCATTGTCTCGTTATTTGGATCTTTCGTTTACTCATTTGCTATCAGTTTATATGTTTTGACAGAAACAGGTTCAGGGCTTTCATTTGCAACAAACTTAATATTATCTATTATACCGACCATTATTTTAGGACCTGTAGCTGGAGTTATCACAGACCGCCTGAACCGTAAATTCATACTAGTTTTTAGTGATGTATTAAGTGGCGTGGTGCTGCTTGTTTTATATGTAATTAGTCTTCATGAACTCCATTTATATTGGATTTATGCAATTACATTTATTTTAAATGTCTTCAGTACATTTGCTAGTGTGAGCATCGAATCATCTAAACCAAATATTGTTCATGAAAATAACTTGATGAAGATCAACGCGATCACAAGAATGATTTTTTCAATTTCTTTTACTTTAGGACCAATTATAGGAGGAATGGTATTTGCTTTTGTTAATATAAAAACCTTTATATTAATAAATGCTATCTCCTTTATCATTTCAAGTATAAGTGAGTGCTTTATTAATTTCCGATTCAACGAAAAAAATTCTCCTAACAAAAAAAAAGACCACTTTTTCATAGAACTAAAGGAAGGTTTTTCATATATTTATTCTCAACAAAAATTACGGACAATTATCGTTCTGTCAATACTTGTTAACTTCTTTATTACTTTATCATCAACAATCCCAGTTCCATTTATTATTACAAATGTTCTAAAGCTTCCTTCTACTGCATTCGGAATCATTGAAGCGGCATTTCCAATTGGTATGCTAATTGGAGCTATTTTCATTGGAAAATTTATTTCAAAGTTACATTATCATAAGTTTTTAATACTTATGACTATGATCATCTCCAGTTTAACAATCCTCATTAGTGGACCATTGCTCTTTAACCAAACTTATCACCCTATTTTTTACACAATATTTTACTGTGTATTAAATATAGGCTTTGGGATTTCTTCATCATTTGTCGATATCCCTATCATGACGTTTATTCAACAAACGGTTCCTGATCAGTTAAGAGGGAGAGTTATAAGTACTGGCTTAACTATTGTTAAGACCGTTGTACCGATCGCTATGATACTGTCAGGAACACTACTAAACATCATCTCACCTTATTGGCTACCATTAGTCGGAGGATCAACACTGTTAAGCATAAGTTTATATATGTATTTCACGAAAGAAATAAGATCAATATCGTTGAGACACCATACACAGAATGCGGAAGCACCTTAATCTAGTTAAAAAAGTTTTGAAGCTGTATGCGATTAAGTTACTGCATATCAGCTAAGGAATAGCTATTTGCATTTTAGCAGCAAAGGAATGCTAATTTAATAGGCACTTTTTGTTAGGCTGTTTTCGATTGTTTTTCCTATTAATAAATATATATGAGAACAACTCAAGCTTCGGGGCATCTTTTCTTCTAAAAAATATTGATATAACAGCAAAGTATACTAAAACAGCCTTTTGTTATCTTTGTTGCTTTATTTCACTTAAATTCGAGCAACTGATATGTAGGATATGGTTTTTATAGTCTTCGTAAAAAAAGATGCCACTAACTGCTTTATCCGTGTTTATATCTTAGTAAGAAAAGAAACGAGCTGTGGAAAAAAACAATATCAAACATAAATGAAGGTGATTATATGAAAACAAACTTATTTCTTGTGCGCCATGCTCATGCTACTTATACACCTGATGAATTAAGTAGGCCTCTGTCTAAACAAGGTCTATTTGACGCAACTAACGTAACATCTATTCTTAAAGACGAGAAAATCGATATCGTCATATCTAGCCCTTACAAAAGAGCGATACAAACAGTTGACGGTATTGCCCAGCTTAGAGATATGGAGATAGTACTAAAAGAAGACTTTAAAGAGAGATTATTGTCTGACGGACCAGTTGAAAACTTCCTACAGGCTATAACAGCCGTTTGGGAAAATAAGCAGCTTTCATTCAAAGGTGGGGAATCAAATATAACTGCTCAGGCACGAGGTGTAAAGATAACTAAAGAGATATTATCAAAATATGAAGGTAAAAATATAGTCGTCGGTACACATGGCAATATTATGGTATTAATCATGAATTACTTTGACCCACAATTCGATTTTGCCTTTTGGAAACAACTCACCATGCCAGATATTTATAAATTATCCTTTGATGGACATGAGTTAGTAGATGTCAATAGATTGTGGAGTTCTCAAAATCATTAACAGGATTCGTCATTAAGTAGACTCGCTGCTATACCCGTTGTATCAAAAGAGATGAAAACCGTAGATACATTTGTATCTACGGTTATTTACTAAAACATGAGCATTTGTTAATTGAACTCATTACTAATTTTTGTTTCATAAGGTAATTCTTTAGATTTGTTTGGCTGATTAACAGATAAGTTCGTTAAATTAAGCTTAATGCTAACCATAGCACCGACTATTATGATGATTGCAGCTGTAACATAAGTAACGATTAATGATGTGTAAGTGACCAAAGGTCCAGCAACAGCTGACCCTACTAGCATTCCTCCAATAAACAATGGAGTTAATATTCCATTTGTTCTCCCTATATACTTTTCATCTATCATTTTAATGATGAGCATTCCAAGCATCGTTTGCCACATGGCTAATATTAAGCCTGTTATAAAATTCATTGTCGCTGTTAATACAAACCATACAGACAAAACCTCTATGATAAGTGAGAAAGACAAGAAACATAACCCTCCGACAATTACCCTTTTCACCTTAAACTTGTTGCCTAATATAGCAGCCATAATACTTCCAACAAACATTCCTATGCCTGCTAGCATATAAAGCCATTGAATACTCTCTTTATCTAGGCCTAAACGATCAATAACAATGAAAATGTCCAACGGTTGAACAATACCTGCTCCTAATCCAATAAAGACAAAAGCAATTGCAATAATACTTAAATTTCTTGAGTTTTTTACGTATCGAACTCCATCTTTCAATTCTTTAATAAACCTAGAAGAGCTATGTGAGTGCTCTTTATGCGGTGTTGGTAGGAACAATAATGTGATAGACGAAATGAAAAATGCAATAGTAATACTTACTAAGGAAGCGGTAATGCCAAACCAACTGTAGATTAACGTTCCGATAATTGGACCAATGATTAAAAATAGTGCTTGCAAGCTTTGAATAATTCCTATTGCAGGAGCAACCATATCTTCTGGAATATGTTTTTTGAATATTATGGAAGATGAAGGCTGTGATATTTGGCTAACAACACTAGAAACAAGTGTAGCTAGAAAAATAACCTGCCAATTTCCGTTATTCACAAATAAGATGATGATGCATATGGATAAAGCGCTAGCGAAATCCCCTAAGATCATTGTCTTTTTAGGATTCCACCTGTCTGCTAACGCTCCTCCAACAAAAGAAAAAAGAAAAATCGGGGTGTATTCAATCACAGTTAGCAATGAAACATAAATTGCATTATTATCAGTTAATTCCATTACAAAAAACAATAATGCAATGTTTCGAATCCAAATAGCACATTGCTGAATTAAATCCGTGAAAAGAATGATTTGGAAAACTCTATTTGATAATAACTTCATGAATAAAAACCTCCTATAATTTAATTGTTTAATTATATTAAAATTTAAGTATACTTAAATTTTAATGAAAAAAATTGTAAATTATTCATTTCTGACCAACATTTATTGAAACTAAAGGCTATTTTTGTAAGACTTGTTGCTATTATGACCACATATGTACTATAAGAAGTGGCTTTATAAGTGAGTCATCATGTTACAGAAGAAAGATGCCATGAACTCTAGTTTGCACGTGTTTTTTCCTAACCACATTTATGGGTCAAATTACTATATTTACGGGTCAATTACTTAGTTATATGAGTCAAATTATAATATTTACGGGTCAATTACTCAGTTATATGGGTCAAATCACAATATTTACAGGTCAAATACTTAGTTATATATGAGCCAAATCACCAAAAACAACAATCGACGGGCAAAAAGCCTAAGTAACTTAAAATTTAAATTATATAAATATTTAATTATACTTAACTATAATATAAAAATATATAGTTATTTTTTTTCTTTTTGTTGAATTTCTGTAGCAATATTGTAAAGTTTCTGTTGTAAATCAACTAAATTTTCTAAATCATTTTCATTTAGTTTTGAATAATATTTTTGGATGATATATAACTCGAAATTAGCCATTATTTGATTGTATTCTTTTCCTTTCTCGTCTAGATGGACAATGATTTCTCTTCGGTTATTAACATTGATCTCTCTTTTCAAAAAGCCTTTTTTCTCAAGTTTACTTACGAGTTGAGTTGCGGCACTAGGTGTGATGGAAAAATGGTTTGAAATCTCATTGTTTGTTAGTGAATTTGCGTTTAACAGTTCCAATAAGATACTTTGCTTTGTAGTTAAATTTAGAAATTCTTTATTAGCAAATCCATGATATTCTTCCAAAAATATAGTATTTAAAGCATCTGAAGAGTGTTTCAATTTTTTATAATAAATAGCAGTAATGTCATCCATATAATCACCTTTGAAGTTTGAAATTGACTTTTATTGTTGTTTTCGTACTAAGACTCTTTTCATCCATAAAGAGTGCATGGTCTCTCGTATAGCCTCATTGTTTATAATGCTAATTTACTATCAATAGCGATAAAGCTTACGAAAAGATCCTTTTAATTTCACCTTTATTATAAACTAACACAAATAATTAAGCAACCTTAAATATTAATTAAATTAAAATAAAATTGAAGTTAATCTTTTTTATACATGGAAAAACCGTAGATGAGCATTATCTACGGTTTTACGCTCTTTACTTAGTATGAACTTATTCTGAAGGCATTGTAAAGTACACATAGTCTGATTCATAAGTAATTTGGTCTTGAGTTATCCCCCATTTAACAAGCATTTTAACTCGATATTCTGTGTCAAAATCCGCTTCTTTTGTCCAAACATCATTCCAATCAGTCGGGTTTAAAAGTTTATAATCCGTGTAACCCCATTGTCCATTTGGGTATAACTTCTCACGTCGTAAATAAACATACTCTGGGCCACCTACATCGTCAACATTTGCGAGTAAATCAACAATCATTAGATTACCGCTACTATAGATCCCCTTAATTTCAACTGGTTTTGGCATTAGATAATAGCTCCAAGGGGAAGCATATTTCTCATTACCCACTGAATTTGTAATCGTTAGTTTCATTCTATATTGGGTATCCCATACTGATTCTCTTTCCCAAGTTGATTTTCCAGTTACGTCGTAATCAGAATAACGCCATATCCCATCTTCATATAACTTTTCACGTCTTAAGGTCACAGTATCACCACCGCTTACGCTTACAGCAAAATTCAGCTTCATCATACTAGTAGTATGAGATAAATCCGTAATCATTGCTGCAGGTGGTTCTTTGCCGACGAGAGTCCATGGTGTAACTTGTCCTTTATCCAATAGTACTTCTCCGTTTTCTTTCAATTGTACTTGAGGAAGAAGCCATTCTACTGTTGAAGGGAAGTATAGTTCATTACTATGCAAATAAACTGTAGGAGCGTATTTTTCAGCATATTCTTCTGCTTTTTGTAATTGTTCAGGATTCGCTCCTAAGTCCGTAATATCATTATTATGACTTGCACCTGTCACATCCCTAAACCACCCTTTTGACACTCCTGGCCCTTTTGGACTATCTGGGCACGAAAGATTGCACAGATCTACAGCATCAGACGTTCCACTTTCACCCCATCTTCCTTTAAAATCCATCCATGGCGTATTTTGTTGATTGAAAATAATAAAGTTATCGTCAGAGATATCCCATTTCTGCCCTCTATTTGTATAATCATTTCCGAACCCACTTAATCTACTATGCTTCCCTTCAGTCCAGTAGTTAGCATGACTTTGCTCAGCAGAATATATAACAGGGTGAGTGGGACCATTTTCAAATTCAAACTTAGATGAGTCAGTCCAATCATGTTCATTATCATGAGCTGAAGGAAGTATACTTTCAATTTCATTTGAGTCTTTATTAACCAGTATCTTTACCCCTTCCCAGTCACCAGCATGAGCACCACTTGGAATAATACCTAACCCTCCTATACTACCATTATATGGATAAAAAAAGCGGTAGTTTAAACCTATATAATCTTCATATTCTAGAACTTGGACGTACGCTTTTGCTGTTTGTAAGTTACCCATTCTAACAAAGATACTAGCGTCCATCTTAAGATATTGATCAGATTCTGCTGCATTGGTAGTATTCAAGGTTACAAAAGGAGAGAACAGTAGAACAATTAACATAACAATGACGTTTTTTTTACTTTTATTGACCATTTCACTTCCACTCCCTTTTCGCATATTTTTCTAGACCATGCTATTGACTTTAATCGCTAGCAATTCTAGTTTCTTGTATACTACAAGAATTTTATCTTTTATAAAACTTACATAATGACATCTATCGTCCTATTTCGACAGTATATTCTGAATATTCCTTCACCATTCGAGCTTTTTTATAGTTGTAAATCAATATATTTATTTTTTCTATATGTTTTGACTAACACAATAAACCTCGTCATTAGCTGATGACGAGGTTACAATATCATTTGATTATAGGTAGGTAGCGGTAGCTTCATAACTAGAATTTCTTAATTAAAGTTTCTTTTGTAAACTTTGTTGCTATTATTAAGATTTTACCCAGACCTCGTACTTTAATAGAAAAGATGCACGACACTTAATAACAACATAAGAACTTATTTGATAAAACTAAAGATCTCATATATAAATTATTAAACAAAACCTCCACATAAGCACCGTTAGATTTTGACTCTCTTCAAGCGAAGTGAGTTTGTCACAACTGATACTGAGCTAAATGCCATAGCTGCTCCAGCTACCCAAGGTGCTAATAAGCCGATGGCTGCAATTGGAATACCTGCTGAATTG